>JAEUIF010000557.1 GCA_016795185.1 Planctomycetia bacterium
CAAGGTCGAAAGCGGTATCTGCAAAATGCTGGTCATCGGCCTGGGCAAGCGCGACGGTGCTGCCCAGCATCATCGCTGGGGCGTGCGCGGCCTGCGCGACATCCTGCCCGAAACCGCCAAGGTGATCGTCGAGAAGACGCGCTTCGTCGCCGGCCTGGCCATCCTGGAAAACGCCCAGGAAGAAACAGCGGTGCTGCGGGTCGTGGACCGCGACGAGCTATTTGACGTGGAGCCCGCCCTGCTGGAACAGGCTCGACAGCTCATGGGCCGCTTGCCCTTCGAGCAACTCGACCTGCTGGTGATCGGCGAGATTGGCAAGAACTACTCGGGCGCGGGCATCGATCCGAACGTGGTCGGCCGGCTGCTGGTCGAAGGGCAGGACGAATTTGAGTCGCCGCGCATCACGCGCATCTGCTGCCTGGACCTGTCGCCGGAAAGCCACGGTAACGGCACCGGCGTGGGCATCGCGGACCTGACCACCGAGCGCCTGCTGGCAAGCATCGACCCGATTCCCTTCCGCATGAACAACCTCACCGCCTGCTTCCTCTGGCGGTCGAAGCTGCCCATCGCCTTCCCGACGGATCGCGAGTGCATCGAGAACGGCATCAGCACTTGCTGGCAGCCGAACCCGGAACAACTCCGTCTGGCAGTGATCCCGAACACGCTGGAAATGCACGATCTCTGGGTATCGCCGGCGCTGCTCGACGAAGCTCGCCGCCACCCGCACTTGAAGGTGCTGGGTGAAGCGCAGCCCATGCCCTTCGACGTGATCGGCAACCTCGATCAGGAGAAGCTCTTTCCGCACAGCGTGCGCGGCCGGCGCAATCGAGCGCACGCGGCGGCGCATTGATTGCATACTGCTGAGGACCTCGTTCCCCGATGCCGTCGGGGAACGAGGTCGCGAGCACAAATCCATCTCGTCCTACTTCTTCGGCCGTCCGCCCCACATATCATCCTCGGCGAACGGGTGGATGGGGCCTTTGGGCTTCGGCTTGGGCAGCACCTTCAGCACCGCTTCGGCCAGGATCAGGTCGTTCTTCGTCGTGATCTTGAGATTGGTGGAAGCCCCCTCGACGACATGCACCTTGAGCCCCAGGGCCTCGACCAGCTGGGCGTCGTCCGTAATTTCCTGGCTGAACTGACCGCGGCGCGCGTAGGCCTCGACCAGGATTTCGCGCTTGAAGACCTGCGGCGTTTGCGCTCCCCACAGGCCCTGGCGCGGCACCGTGCCGGTGATCTGCTGCTGCGCGTTGACCTGCTTGAGAGTATCGGCGACGGGCACGGCCAGCATGGCGGCCCCGGTTTGCTCGGCTTTCGCGAAGACGGTATTGGTCAGCTCTTCGGTCAGGCAGGGACGGACGGCGTCGTGGATGGCGATGTACTCGGCTTCCGGCTTGAGGACGGCCAGCGCGTTGGCCACCGACTCGAAACGCTCTGCCCCACCTTCGACGATCTTGATGTCCATGAAGGCGATGTTCGCGGTGAAGCGGCGGCGAAACAGTTCCATGTCGTCCGGGTTGACGACGAGGATGGTCTGGCAGACGTCCTCGCGGGTGACGAATAGCTCCGCGGAGCGCAGCCAGACGGCCCGGCCATCCAGAATGGCGAAGGGCTTCTTTTCCTTGTCGCGGAAGCGCGAGGACTTCCCGGCGGCGGGCAGGATGACGGCGAACTTGGCCATGATGGACCTCGGCGGATGAAACCACGCGGGCGCGCAACGTCCGAGGCGGGCGAAAAGGGGACGGGACTCGTTGCCGGAACGGCCCGTCGGGGGCTTCGCCCAACGAGTCCCGTCCCTTTTTCGCCCCGTCTCTAGCCCGCCTTGCCTGGCTTCATCATACCGAAGGCGCGGCCGGGCCTGCCAGTTTTCGCCGGATGACCTCGGCCAGTTCCAGCCATTGCCGCAGCGCCCGTTCGCTCTCTTGCAAGGTCGTATCGGTCTGGCCGGTCAGCAGGTCGGCCTGGGCCACGCAAGTTTCCAGTCGGCGCAGGTGGTCGGCCGGCAGGGTCGGGACAGCGGTCGGTGCGGCCGTGGCCACTGCCTGTCCCGCTGCCGTTTCAAAGGCTTCGAGCGACCGCGCCACCTCGCGCTCGGCATGTCCGAGCGCTTCGAGCACGCTGCCCAGCATATCGTGCCAGCCGGGCGGAACCAGTGGGCCAGCGGGTTGCGCCATGCACTGCTCCTCATGTTTTAATTGCAGGCCAGAGCCATTTGCGACTGGCTGTAGCGGTCCCTACCGAATTCCGTAGGGTCCGCTGTGCGGACCGTAGCGCCGGGTGCTACACCCATTGGCAACCTGCTCCAGTCCATTGCCAAAGGTCAGGGTTACGCACCAACCCGAAGCGTCAGCGAGGGTTGGTGCAGCCACCCTAAAACACGGCCTGGGCAGCAGATCAGCTGCCCAGCGTCCCTGTCGGGTCGCATCGCTTGCCGTCCGCATGCCACTCGGCCCAAACGGGCGCCGCATTATAGAATTGGGGCGGCGCGAGAAAAGGTCAGTCGTCCGTTCCCTTTTTCTGGGCTTGCAACGACGGACCATCCCCGTTATAAGCCCCGACCCCAAAGATTCGACGACAGACGCGGAGGGAGCGCCCTCACCTCTTTCAAGCGAACGGAGGAGTGCCGTGTTCGTCGCTTGTTCAACGCTTTGCTTTGGCAAGTACCCCCTCGAACGGGCCTTGCAGATTATCCGCGAACTGGAGTTCGCCAAGATCGATGTGGCCATTCACGAGCAAGGGCCGCACCTGAAGCCGTCCGAGGTGGCAGCGGACGTCAACCGCTGCGCCCAGCGGATTCGCATTGGCACTTGCCTGTGCCCCGCAGCCTTCAGCGTGGAGATCCACGCCGATAACGAGGAAGGCTACACGCAGCACTTCCGCGCCGTCTGCCGGCTGGCCCGACTGTCCACCGTGCCGGTCATCAGCATCCCGGCTGCGCCCAGCGGCAGCAATCTCGATGTAGAAGCCGAACGACTGGGCAAACTCGTGCAACTGGCCGAGGCCGACGGCGTCATTCTCACCGTCGATACGCGGGTCGGCACCTTGACTGAGTTGCCCGCCGGCGCGGTCGAACTCTGCCAGCGCGTGCCCGGCCTGGGGCTGACACTCGATCCGAGCCACTACATCATTGGCCCGAATCAGAACAAGAGCCACGATCAGGTCTTCCCTTATGTGCGGCACTGCCGACTGCGCGACACCGGGCGCGGCCCCGAGCAGTTCCAGGTGCGGGTCGGCCAGGGTGAGCTTGAATATGGCCGGGTCGTCAACCAGCTGCTGCGCAGCCACTACGACCGCGGCCTGACCGTGGACATCCGCGACGTGCCCGATTCGCCGTTCGTCATGGAACCCGAAGTCCGCAAGCTTAAATACCTGCTGGAAAGCCTGGTTTAGCGCAGCGAGGATCGAGCATTGCAAAGGCGAGGAGCGACCACTGGAACAGCGGTCGCTCCTCGCCTTTTTTGACGTGAGGTTCTATGCTCAATCTTCGATCCTCCAACTTCGATTCTCAGTTTTCGATCTATCCATGAGCAGCGTCAGACAACCTCCCGTGGCCCTGGTGACCGGCGGCAGCCGCGGCATTGGCCGGGGCATTTGTCTCGCACTGGCCCAAAGTGGCTACGCCGTGGCGGTCAACTATGCGGGCAACGAAGCCGCCGCCCAGGAAACCGAACGGCTGCTGCAAGCACTGCCTGGTTCACCGCCTACCCTGCGTTGCCAGGCCGACGTCGGCCAGAGCGCCGACCGCGAGCGGTTGGTCGAAACGGTGCTCGCCCAGTGGGGTCGTATCGATGTACTGGTCAATAACGCCGGCATCACCTCGCCGGGCCGCCGCGATATTCTCGAAGCCTCCGAGGACGGCTGGGACCAGGTGCTGGCCATCAACCTCAAGGGGCCGTTCTTTCTCACGCAGCGGGTAGCGCGGGAAATGATCCGCCTGCAAAATGAAAGACAGGTTGAAGTCGGCCGACAAAACATCATCAACATTTCGAGCCTGTCCGCCTACGCACCGGCGACGAACCGGGGCGACTACTGCATCTCCAAGGCGGGCATGCGCATGATGACGCAACTCTGGGCGCTGCGCCTGGCCGATCACGGCATCCGCGTCTACGAAGTCTGTCCGGGAGTCATCGAAACCGACATGACTGCCGCCGCGAAAGAAAAGTACACGCCGCTGATCGAAGCCGGGTTGTCGCCGATCCGGCGCTGGGGTACCGCCGAAGATGTGGGCAAGACCGTGGCGGCGCTCGTTTCCGGCACGTTTCCCTTCAGCACGGGCGACGTTATCAACGTCGATGGCGGCTTTCACATCCGCAAGTTCCCGTCAACGTAGGCCAAACGCCATCCGCGCTCAACTCGTTGCAGGGGTTGTCAATCGTACTCAAATCGTTGGGCAGCATACGGGTTGCGGCTTCCACTTCAGATGGCACAACAGTTGCAGGCATTATCAACGGTAAGCAAGGCGCATCAACCGTAGGGCTATACCCAGGGCTATACTTTATCTCGCGCACCACTTCCCCGAGATCGGCCAAACTCGCCTTGCCGTAGACGGCCATCGTCAACTTCGGATCGGAATGCCGGGCTAGTTGCATGGCCTGTTTCAAGGTGATGCCCGGTCGATCCAGCAAGCCGATGAACGTGTGCCGTAGGGCGTGGAAATCGGCGTACAGCGGGCCGGACGGCCCTTGGATGACGTAGGGGATGCCCGCGGCTTCCAAGTCGATCCTGAGCGTAGGGGCAGCCCCTGTCGCCCCTGCCCACGTTCCCGGCCAGACGGGTTGGCCGAACGGTTTGCTTGCGAGGAACCCGCGGAGCATGTCCGCGAGCCCGCTCGGCAACGGTTGCGTTACGGGCTGGCCGTTCTTGGTTTCCGTGCCGGGCACGTTGACCACGGGCGGAACCGATTCCAGGTCGAACGATTCGCGCGTCAGGCTCGCGAGTTCGGCAGCGCGGAACCCGGTGCCGATTGCCGTCGCGTACAGGGCGAAGCGATCCAACCCGGTCAACCCGCGAACCGTCTTCCCGCTGGCGCGGGCCGCGGCGAGCAAGCGATTCACTTCGTCGGGGGTCAACTTCCGCCGGTCGTGCCGTCGATCCCGCGACACGTCTTCCGGTGCCAGGTGGTCTAGCGGATTGTGCTGTGATTTGCCGTTGCGCACAAGCCATCGGCAGAAATGCTTGACCGCGGCAAGGTAGTAATTCCGCGTTTGCGGGCCGACGCCTTGATGCAAACGGTCGCGAAGCGCTTCGACCGTGGCACGCGGGTAGCGCCGAGCCGAACCGTTTCCCGTGGCCGCGAGCCCGTAGCGGCGAATCAACAGCTTGATGGTTTCCGGGTGGATCGCGAGCGCGGCGGCGAGTTCGGCTTTGGTGTAAACGGCCTTCGCGGGATCGAGTGTGGGCCGCTCTTGCGCGGAATCGCAGAGCGCGGCAAGGAATTCCTCGACCTTCAGCGCGGTTATCTCGGCCGTTGTGCCGAACCCGCATTCGCTGATGATCCGGCGAACCCGCGAAACCAGCAAATCGACGTAACGGGCGCTCCGCGGCTTGCCGCGGTTGGCGCGGCGTAGGCTCGCCTCGAATTCCGCCAGTTGGTCCGCGACGGGCCGCTTCGCCTGTTCCTCGAAATGAACCGGCAGCCCGGCCCGCTGGCGCGCTACGTTGGTTTCGAGTTCGTGAGCGCGAGCGCGGGTTGCGGTCTTGTCCGTGAAGCCGGGCACCTTGCGGACGATGCCGTTCGCATCGGTGTACTTGATATACCACTTCCGCGACTTGACGCGCGTTTTCTTGCCGGTTGCCGGATCGGTGCGGACGGACACGGGTTTGAACAGTGATGCCATTCGGGGTTCCTCACTTGCGTTTCTTCAGTTCCGCGAAATCGAGACAGGTCAGGCCGAGCGCGTCGGCGAGCTTCTGAACCGTGGCGAACGTGGGCTCGCGCGTCCCGCCTTCCAGCTGCGCTACGCAATTCCGCGACAGGCTGGCGCGCTCGGCCAATTCCACTTGCGTCAATCCGGCCGCGCGGCGTAGCTCGCGTAGCCGGGAAGCGAAATCACTCATCCGCGTTGCAACCCCGAATCGAGATACTCAGGTGAGTATAGGCCGCGGGGCGCGGGAGTCAAATGGAATCCGCCCGCAACGGGGCCGCGCCGGTGCCGAAGCGCGGGCGTCCCGTGCGGGCGTGCGGGGTTTAGAACTCGGCAACCGCAACGTCTTCCTGGACGCCGATCAGCTTGTTCAGGGCTTCCAGCTGCTTCTGGCCGATCTTGCCGTTTTCCTTCAACTGGTCGATGATGGGCCGGTTCGCTTGCTCCGCTTCCTGGCCACGCCGTTCCGCCGCGGCCAACGCCTTGAACGCTTCAACGCTCCCCTTGATCGCGGCCCCGAGCGAACGCGATTCCGCGCCAGCGGATTTCATCGGCTTCTCGGCGAAATCGCCCAGGAAGCCGCGCCGCTTCTCCGCGTCGGCTTGCACCTTCGAGCCCATTGCCGCGGCTTTCTTCTCAACTTCACCAAACCAATCGTGCAATTTGAGCGCGTTCGGCGCGAATGCCTTCGCGAGTCCTTCGCCGCTGAACATCGCTTTGAGTTCGGGCGAAATGAACTTGCCGAGTCCGGGCATTGCGTCCAGGATGCCCTTGGCGAACGCCTTGAACTTCTCCCAGATTTCCGAGATCATCGTGCCGACTTCGTGGAAGTTCTCTTTCAGCGCATCGACCCACGCAATGGCGATGCGAATCGGCGTAGTCGCCACGTCGAACGCGCCGACGATGGACACGGCCACCCATTTGAACGTGCTGACCAGCGTGCGGGCGATCTCACCCAACCCGCCGAAATGGCGAATCACGTCTAGCACGCCATCAATTGCGGCCGAGACGAACGGGGCCATCTCTGCCGCAATGCGGCCGAAAAATCCCCGCATCACCCCGCCGAGATTGGTCAGCGAATCGTTGGCCATCTCGATCTTCGCCATGTCCACGCGCGTCAGGGCCATGCCGAGCGAGTTCACGTCCTGCGCCGCGGTTCTGATGCCCGCGGCCCCGCCCGCAATGAGCGGCGCGAGCGCTTGGCCACTCTTGCCGAAAATCGCCATCGTCGCGCTGGCGCGGGCGGCGACCGAGTTCAACGAATTGATTTCGTCGAACACGGCACCAAGGGCTTGCTCGGGTGCCATGCCCGAAAGTTTGTTGATGTCGAGCCCGAGGGCGCGGAACTTGTCCGCGGCGTTGCCGATGCCCGCTTGCGCGTTGCCGAGCGTGGCAAGGAAGCGTTCCATGCCGCCGACTAACTGCTCTTGCGATACCCCGGATAAATCCGCGGCGTGCGATAACCCGATCAGCGATTCGGCTTGGACCCCGAGCCGGTCGCTGAGCTTGCCGAGCGAATCGTACCAATCCGCAGAAGCCTGGATATGCGGGGCCATCGAGTCCCACAGCTGACCGAAGCCGCTGGCCAGCGGGCCGAGTACCTTGCCCGCGTAGGGGATTTTCTCCAGCCCCGCGCCGAGCGCTCCGAACGCTTTGCCGATTCCTTGTGCCGCGCCGTTGAAAGCCCCGCCCGCGAATCCTTGCGTGATGTCGGAGCGGAATTGCACTAACTGATTCCGCATTTGGTTCAGGCCGCTGGTGAACCCAGCGCTGTTTGCGCGAACGTTGACGAGAAGCGAACCGATGACTGCCATGAGCGATCCTCCGAGTTAGAACGTGTGAGACACAAGGGCCAACCGGAGCGCCATGTCGCCCCGGCCAATTCGCGAAAGGCGAATGTTGAGGCCCGTTGCGGCGTAGGCCGGTTGCAACGGGCGCGTGAGAATCGAGACTTCGGTGAGCCGGGCTTGCGTGATTTCCCGGACGCGCTGGCCATGCTCGGTGAACTCGCGTTCGGTGAGCGCGCCGAAACAAATTGACGCGCCGGAAAGCGAGCCGGTGATTTCGTCGGCCAGGCCGCGGCCGAGCCAATCGGGAACGGTGAGCGCGAACCACAAGCCGCGGGTGTCGGTGCGCAGGCGAAGCGTGTTGTCGCCGGTCGAAGCGAGGACGACGCGCCGGTTGTGATGCAGGCAGGCTTGGATCGGACGCGAACCCGCGAGCGTGGTAGCGAAGGCGGACGGGGCGAACCGCTCGATTCGTGAATCGGGCATCACGTATTGCGTGGTGGAATCGCCGGCGCGGTGGAACGGGGCCGCGAGTCCTGAAATGATTTGGTCCAAGTGGGAATCCTGAAATTGAGAATCGGATTATCACGGCGAGCCGGTTCGCCGTAAGCCCCGGTTTATGAAGGGGTTGTGATAATTATTTGGGGAAGCCGTTTCCCTCTGCTTTTTCTTTATCAAGAGGGAACGTGATGACGGTGCCCGCCGAGTCCCCACGCGGTTTTCCGCGACGTAACCCGTTGCGGCGTAAGGGCGAATCGGTTGCAACAGGGCCGCTGTTGCAACCCCCGGCGCGGGGCCGGTTTTCCGCGACGTAACCCGTTGCGGCGTAAGGGCGAATCGGTTGAAACAGGGCCGGAATTGTAAAACAAGGGAGATCGCTGTTGCAGCGCCGGACCCACAACGAACCCTTGCGCCGCAAGGGGTTAGGTGCGAGCCGCGCCCCTTGTTTTACCTGTTTCACCCCCCGCTTCATCCCGTTCCCAGGCGAGCGCGTCGCGGCCAATCGCGTTCAGGTAAAACGCGATCTTGCGGGCGCTGTGCGTTTGCAGTTTCCGATTCGAGTGATTGCCCGCCGCATTCCGGTGCCAAGGTTCGCCGATGGGGAACGTGGAACGTTTACGCGGCCCGCCGTTGCGCGGGGGCCAGAGCGCGGCCCGCGAACCGTCCGGCCGTTCGCAAAAGATGATCGCGCGATAGAGGAAGTATCCCGGAGCGAGCCGCGCCACTTGCGATTCGGCGAACTTGAATTGCCAACCCGCGCGGTGCGCCGCGATCACGGGATTCAAGGTCAAGCCGCTGCGCCGAAGCGCAGCGGCT
>JAEUIF010001491.1 GCA_016795185.1 Planctomycetia bacterium
ACGCTACGCCGCCGCGAGTTTTTGCAGCGTGATCGTGGTCGAGTAGCCGTTGTGGAACTTCGCCAGGTGAACCCGGCCGCCGTAGGACTCGACGAAGTCCGCGCCGACGACCTCGTCCTTGCTGTAGTCCGCGCCCTTGACCAGCACGTCCGGCCGCACCTGCTGAATCAGTTCCAGCGGCGTACTTTCGTCGAAGACGGCGATGTAATCGACCGAACCGAGCGCCGCCAGTACCTGGCTGCGGTCGTGCTGTGTATGCACCGGGCGGCCCGGCCCTTTCAGTCCCTGCACGCTGGCATCGCTGTTCAGGCCGACGACTAGCAAGTCCGCCTGGGCGCGGGCTTCTTGCAGGTAGTGGACGTGCCCGGCGTGCAGCACGTCGAAGCAGCCGTTGGTGAAGGCGATGCGCTGTCCCAGGCGGCGGCGGGCGTCGATCTCGTGCCGCAGCACTTCGCGCGTCAGCACCTTCGGATCACCGCTGCCGCTGCCCGAACGCAGCAGGTCGCGGAGGATTTCGTCGCGCGTTACCGTGGCCACGCCGATCTTCTCGACTTCCAGCCCCCCGGCGATGTTCGCCAGCCGAATCGCCGCGTCGTACTCCGCGCCGCCGGCCAGGGCCATCGCCAGCATGCTCATGACCATGTCGCCCGCGCCGGTGATGTCGTACACCTGTCGGGGCCGGGTCGCGAAGCACTGCTGCCGACCGTCGCGGTGGACCAGGGCCATGCCGTCCTTGTCCAGCGTGATGATGGCCGCTTCCAGGTCGAGTCGCTCGCGCAGCGCTTTTCCAGCCGCGAAAACCTGGTCGGCCGTCCGCAGTTCACCGCCAGTGGCCAGCCCGGCTTCCAGCCGATTCGGCGTGATGGCCGAGCAGCCGTGGTATTTGCGGTAATCGTCGCCGCGAATCGGGTCGGCCAGCACGCGCACGCCGCAGGCCCGCGCCGCCGCGATGACGGTGGTCAGCAGTCCCGGCGTGCAGACGCCCTTGTCGTAATCGCTGATGAGCACCACGTCGGCCCGCGAAACTTGCTGCAAGATCACCTGCCGCATTTCGGACTCGACCTCGGCCGGCACCGCGGCGCGGACCTCGTAGTCCACGCGAACAATCTGCTGGGGGTGCCGATGCTGTGCCCGACCGATGTAGCGTTCCTTCACGGTGGTCGGCCGGTCGGGACAGGGGACCACACCGTCGTGCTCGATGCCCAGATCGGTCAGCATCTGCTTGACCCGGCCACCGTCGGCGTCCGGCCCGACGACGCCCACCAGGCAGACCTTCGCGCCCAGGGCGCGCAGCAGGGTAGCCACGCTGCTGGCCCCACCCAGGCGCTCCTCGCGCTTGTCGGCATGCAGCAGGATGACGGGCGCTTCCTGGCTGATGCGCTCGGCGTCGCCCCAGACGTAGCGGTCGAGCATCAGGTCGCCCAGCACCAGCACGCGCGGCTGGCCCAGGCGTTGCACGAGGTCAATCAGATCGGCACTCATGGCGTCTCCCTACGCGGAATCGTTGCCCGGTTCCTTCCGAGCACGAGTGGATGTTTGTTCGAGTCCGTGAATCAAAAACTGATAGCTGATAGCTGACAGCTATCAGCTATCAGTTCACAACGACCAAGCTCACCCGCCTGGTCGCAGTAGCGGGTGCGACGCTAGGGCTGCTCGTATTCGATGCCCTGGAGATGTTCCGGCGCGGGTGACTCCGGCGGCAGCGCGAGCAGACCAAGCGGGCTTTTCAGGGGCTTGGTAGTGTCGAGACAGTGGAAAAAGAATGCAAACCGATTCTCGCCGATTTCCCGCTCATCGTAGGCCGCCTGCCAGTTGCTCTGCGGCTGACCGTTCAGTTCCTGGGTAATGTCGCCGAAGTCGAAGTCCGTCGAGTCGCCCTCAACCTCAAGTTCGACCAGATGGACCGACTCAGCTGTCCGAACGGGATGGATGCCGATCACGCGCGCCCGGTTCGCCATGCGAGTACCTCCGCGGTCGAATTCGGTGTTCCGTCACGCAGCCTGCGACTGCTCTACTTCGCGCTGCCCCGCCGCCAGCCCCTGCATCACCGCGACGTGCAACAACGGCAGCATGATCTCGTGATGGCCGATCAACTCGTAACCTTCGGCGGCAGGCCGTTCGCGGACGTTCACCCGGTTGCGGTACTGCGAATGCTTGTCCACCGTCACCGACACCAGGCCCTCGATGTCATGGCCGAAGTTGCGCACCACGCTGACCGCCTTCAGGAACACTTCGGGCAGTACCACGGCCGAGCCCAGATTAAGCCAGACGCCATGTGCAAGCTGTGAAACCACCGTGCAGAGCCGGCGGAAATCGAGCATGGACGCTTCGCCCAGCGCCGCGCCCGAAACGTGCGGGTGCATGTGGACGATGTCGGTGCCCAGCGCCACGTGAATCGTGCAGGGGATGCCGGCTTGATAGGCCGCCAACACCAGGCTCTGGTCGGCGTGCGGGCAGTTCAGCCCTTCGAGGTGCTTGCCCAGCGCCCACCCGAGGCCGAGTTCGTCGGCCGCGCCGTTCTGGGCTGCGACGGCGAAGGCATCGGCGGTTTCGCGGGCCATGCCGAACTTGCCTTCGTGCAGGGTCGCGCCCACGTCCTCACTGGTCTTGCCGGCGAGAGCTAGCTCAAAGTCGTGAATCGCCGCCGAACCGTTCATGACCACGGCCTTGATGATGCCCTGGCGCACCCAGTCGATCAGGTACGGCCCGCAGCCGGTCTTGATGACGTGCCCGCCCAGCGCCGCGACGACCGTCTTGCCGTCGCGGTGTGCCCGGCAGAGGTGCCCGCTGACCTTGCGCAGGTCGTTGGCCGCCAGGCTCTGCGGCAGCGAGTCGAGCCAGCTGCCCACGGACTGCCCGGGAGCGGCCGGCTTGCCGAGGTCCTCGACGAAGACCTTGCTGGGGCGGGTCATCAGCTCGTAGGTCTTCAGCCCGTGCAGGTCGAAGGGCGGGCAGGCGTGCGCCCCGTCGTGAACGCAGAGCGCGGAATGAGCAGCGTGGAGAGGTATCGACTGGTTCATGCGGCCCTCCTTGGCCAGCAAGGACGCGAAGCGCGATACGATCAAGCGAGCGGGTCGGCCGTGGCGGCGGCGACGGCCTGTTCGAGCCGGGCGTCGAATGCTTCCCGGCCCGCTTCCAGGTGCAGGCCGATGCGCAATGCCCAGAGTGGTTTGCCGCCCAGCTGCATCAGGCGCAGCTTGACCAGGTCTTTCTGCGTGGTGACGAGCACCGTGCCTTCCGGCTGTTGCCGTGCCCAGGCGTGCAGGTCTTGCACATCCGCGCGCGTGTAGTCGTGATGATCGGGAAACGACCGGAACGCGACCGGCGGCAGGCCGAGCGCCGTCAGGCTGCGGCGAAAAGCGTCCGGGTTGCCCAGACCGCAAAAGGCGAGCAGCGGGCGGCCTTGCAGTTGCTCCAAGGGTACGCTCTGGCCGTCGGCATCGAGCCAGGCGAGCGGGCGGTGGATGCTCTCGGCCAGGACCGCTTGCGGCGCGTAGCGCTGGACTTCCTTGCGCAGGGCGGCCAGGGCGTCTTCGCTCACCTGGTCGCAACGGGTCAGCACCACGACGCCGGCCCGATGCAAGCTCGCCGGGCCTTCCCGCAGCAAGCCGCGCGGAAAGTGGTAGCCGTGGCCCCAGGGCTCGGTGGCGTCGAGCAGGACGATGTCGAGGTCGCGCGCCAGCCGGCGATGCTGAAAGCCGTCGTCGAGGATCAGCACTTCGCTTTCCAGTTCGGCGATGGCCACCTGGGCGAGGGCGACCCGGTCCGCGCCTTGCAGGTGCGGCACATCCGGCAAGTTCTGTTCCAGCACCAGGGCTTCATCGTTGCAGGAACTGCTCGCGCCCGAAGGCTGGTAACCCCGACTCAGGATCGCTGCCTGCAAGTCGTGCTCCCGGTAGAAGCGGGCGACGTACTCGACGCACGGCGTCTTGCCGGTGCCGCCCAGCGTCAGGTTGCCAACGCTGACCACCGGCGCTGCGACGCGCACGGTATGTTTCCAGCCGAGATCGAACAGGCGGTTGCGCAGTCCCATGCCCCAGCGGTACGGCACGCTCGCGGCCCACAGACCGCAGCGCTGGACAGTCGGCCAGAAACCCACGGTCTGGCCGCTCACCAGGGAGCGAAAGGATTGCGGATCGACGATCAAGTGTGCCTGCGAAATCAGGGGTGTGCCAACCAGGACTGTCGTTCCCCGCGCAGCCTGGGGCGCGAGATGTTATAGCCCGAAATTTCTTTTCGAGTCAACCGGAGTCTGCAAGCAGCCATGCGATAGCCGAAGGTGTTCGGTGATACCCGTTCTGGGTCCAAGTGTTGAAGGGAGCGAACCGTGCCGTCCGGGGGCGCCGATTTCAGGGCCTGCGGCCTGTTTCAGTCTGCCAAACGCGGGTGCGCTGGATCAAGGGCAGTCAGGGAAAACGAACATTTTGGCACGCAGTGGCAGAACATTGGGGTTTTTGGCACTCCGTGCCAAGAAGCAATTGGCGCGCAGTGGCAAAACATTGGGGTTTTTGACCCTCCGCGCCCGACGGATTTTTCGTGGCATGGAGGGGTCGGCGGGCTGCTTTACCACGCCTACTGGCGGTTCACCCGCTGGTACAGCACCGCCTGGTGGCGGAAGTTCTTTCGCTGCGTCTCGGCGAGTTTCTTCCATTTGTCCGGCGAGTGGGCCAGGTAGTACCAGAAGCCTGAGTCTTTCATCACCAGCGCGAGGTCCAGCTGGGTGCCGTACTGTTGCTCCCAGCGAGCGATGTGATCCGGCAGCTGGGCAATGCCCGCGGCAGTGACTGGACGCGGTTGCTTGGCCTCCGTGTCGTAGAAGTAGCGGTGATACTCGCGGTTCGACTCGAAGTAGTCCTTCAGGAAGTCGTCGCCGTACAGTTCGCAGCGGTCGTCGAGGAAGACGCTGAGCGGGGTGTAATAAATCAGAAAGCCGCCATAGGCGAGGTCGTTGAAAATCGGCTGGCCTGGGTGGCCGTACTGTTCCAATGGTGCGCGCATGTCAAGCGGTGCGAGATTGTGGTCCTGCACGGCCAAGCCGCGTCCCACGAGCGGCACGGGCCAGTGCATGGACTGCGAGACGAAAGCCAGCACGACGGCAATCGCCGGCAGCACATAGGGCTGCACGGTGCGGCCCCAGCTGCGGCGTGGCGCGTCCGTCGGTTCGGTCGGCGGCTGGAAGAGCCACGAGGGCAGTCGGGCCAGCGCTGCGGCGGCGCGGGTGTGGGGCAGCACGTCGGCCAGGACTACCGCCGCCGAGATGGCGAACAGCGTGCAGTGACGGACGCGCTGCACGCTCAGCACGAACCAGACCAGCGGCAGCAACCAGCTGATGCGCAACTGCCGCCAAGAGTGCAGGTTGAGCAATACCCACAGGTACACCAACCCGAAAAAGACAATGGGCAGCTGGAACGGATTGAGCCAATCGAGCGGCTGATGTTCGTTGATGTAGCCAGCGATTACCGGCGAACCCATCAGGCGCACCCAGTCGAGCGGCAGCTCCCAGCCGTAGGGGTTGACGAGGGTTGCCAGCAGGCAAGCGATGAGGATGGCTAGAATGCCCAGCGCTTGCCGATTGTCTTGCAGCGGAGAATTCAGGCCCCATCCAAATTTCCTCGTAGCAGCATAGCCAACGAGCCAACCGAACACCACCAGGGCCACGGAGGACAAGCCGCCCAGCGCGCCGCCATGCAAGTTCGTCCACAGCACGAAGGCGGGCAGTAGCCAGAGCAGGCCGCGCCAGCTGATGCGCGCCGATTCAAAATCCGTCAAGCGGCCAACTGTCCAGCCAAGCAGGGCGATGGTGGTGAGGTGCGGGCGGGCCAGCAGGTGGTAACGACTGGCGAGGATCGTCAGCATCAGGATCAGGGCGGTAGGCAGCCAGTGCAATCCGGCGCGCAGGAGTCGGTGCGCCACCCAGGTAAAGAGCACCGCCAGCAGAGTCGCAGCCCCCAGCACCAGGCCATCAAGGCCGCCGAGGCGGTCGAGCAGGGCAAAAGCGCACTGCGTCAGCCACTGATGCGAGTTCCAGGGCTGACCGCGCAGCGTGCAGCTGAAGTCCTCGGCGCTGGGCACCCGCCCTTCGGCCAGGATGCGCCGCCCGATGACCGTGCTCCAGTACGGTCCCGGGTCGGTCAGAAACTGGACGCTGCCCAGCTGCAAGAAAACGAACCAGAGCGCGAAGAAAATGCCAGTTTCCGCCCGCCACCAGTTTTTGCCCACGCCCTGTTCCTCCGGCCCTGCCCATCCATTATTCCGCACCTCTGGCCCCACGGCCAGCGCGAACGGCCGACTGCGGCGATTTGTCGCATCATACTGGAAAATAGCAGGTTATGCAGGACATCTGGGCAGTTTCGGCACGCGGCGTCGCCAGCGGTTCCCAGGGCGGACACGGCATCGGCGGGCTGGCCGGCAAACCCGTTGAAATCGGCGTTCCGGAAAAACTTGGTACTTTTTTGGGTGCGTGATTTGACAGGGTCCAACCAGCGACCTAGGGTTTGTTCCGAGTGGAAGAGAGCTAATGACTCGTCACTCACCAGAACGGGCTCCCAAGTTCCCGCAGGATTGCTCGGAACCGGATCCGTGACCTTCATTCCAGTCCCAAGGGACAGGCTGGGATAGTGGGTCGGCCGCTCGGTCCTCCTCGCAACGGATCGAAGCCGCGGCAGGTGGTGTTGCTCCCTCCTTCCTCGATGAGCGCCATCGCCCTGGGGTTTCTTAGGGTTTCCGTA
>JAEUIF010000571.1 GCA_016795185.1 Planctomycetia bacterium
GGCGGAGGCGCACTACCGGCAGCGCGGCGATGTGCATCGGTCCAAGAAGGACCACGCCCAGGCGCTGGAAGACTACATGCACGCCTGGCGGCTCAGTCCGGATTCCGCCGAGGTCGGCCGCCGCCTGGCCGATGAGTATCAGCGGCTGGGCGACCACTACCTGAAGACGCAGGGCTACCAGGACGCGGTCAAGGACTTTACCCGCCGGCTGGACCAGGACGCGCGCAACGTCTGGGCGCGGCTCCAGCGCGCCCGTGCCTACCTGGCCTGGGCGCAGCGCGACCGGCAGCGCGACTGGCTCCAGGGCGCGCTCCAGGACTTCGCCGAGATCGGCCGCCAAGCCCCGACGCTCGTCGCCGATTTGCCGCGTCGCTTCGATCAGCTGTACAGCGCTCTCGGCGAAACGTTTTCGCGCGACGACGCGGGCGAGGCCATCCACTACTTCGGCGAGCTGCTCAAGAAGGACGGCAAGGACTACCGCGCCCACGCGCAGCGCGGCCGCGCTTACCTGCAACGCAACGGCAACGGCGACGCCGACGCCGCCCTGGCCGATTTCAACCAGGCGCTGGCCCTGAACTCGCAGTGCGGGCCGGCGTATCGGGGCCGGGGCGAACTGTACGTCGAACGCAAGGACTTCAAGCAGGCGGCCGAGGATTTTGCCCGCGCGGTCGAACTGGAGCCCGGCGACGTGAACGCCTGGTCGCAGCAATTGCACCTGCTCTTGCACCAAGGCAACCTGGAAACCTATCGGCAGCGCTGTCAGGCCATGCTGCCGCGCGTTCAGGGAGTGGAAGACCCGCTGGCGCTCAACCTGGCCTCCTGGCTCTGCTGCCTGGTCCCGAATGCAGTGACCACGCCGGAAGCCGCGGTGAAGCTCGCGCAGCAATCGCTGCAACAGAGCACCAAGGAAACCGAACTGGCCTATCGCAATACGCTGGCCTTCGCCTGGTACCGCGCCGGCAAGATCAAGGACGCCGCCGAGGAAGTGGACCGCATTTTCCAGCTGCGCGAGGAATGGAACATGATGCCGCGCGGCGCGCTGAACGACGTCATCATCCGCTGTCTGGTGCGTGCCCGTCAAAACAAGCTCGCGGACGCGCGCCCCGATCGCGACGCGGCCAAACTGACCATCAACCGCATCCTGAGCGAACCCAGCGGAAACTGGGCGCGCAAGGCGGAGCTGCGTGCGTTCGTACAGGAAATGGACGAGGCGATCATGAAGGCGGGAAAATAGTAGGTCAGGCTTTCCAGCCTGACTGAAGCACCGGCGATGTGTTATGAGTCGTTGGATGCCATGCCCACGTCTTTGCGTGGGCATGGGAACCTCGCAAGCGTCCCATGCCCACGCAAAGCCGTGGGCATGGCACCCAGCCTTCGTCAGGCTAGAAAGCCTGACCTACGTACGGCGCGCGAAACCGCAAGCGGTGCGAAACGGTCAATTCAAGCTGGGTTGCGGGATGCGCGGTGGGATCAGGCGTTCCCAGAGGTCTTCGGCGGGCACGTCGAAAAGGGTTTCGCCCTTGGCTCCGGCGATGGTCCAGGCCCCGGCGGCCAGCTCCGCTTCCAGCTGGCCCGGTCCCCAGCCGGAATAACCGCTGAAGATGCGGAAGCGCAGACCGTCCTCGGGAGTAGCTTCCGTGGAACGCTTGAGCGCTGCGGAATCGCCGAGGTAGATGCCCGGCGCGACCTCGCGTTCCTGGCGTTCGGCGGGGCTGGCGATCCAGTCCTCGTGGCCATGCAGCAGCATCAGACCTTCCGCCTTGCACGGTCCGCCGCCATACACCGGGAAAGCCAGCCCCTCGACCTGCGCCGGCCGGTTGACGACCAGGCCGAAAGCCCCTTCCTGCGCATGCCGCAGCAGCAGGACCACGGTCTGCGTGAAGTTGGGGTCTTGCAAGATCGGCCGGGCGACCAGGAACGAACCGGAGTAAAACGGCATGACGGCAGGGCCTCGCGATAACCAACGCAGGCGCGTACTTCCCACGACTCATGGAGTCTGTGCGAAACAGGGGACGGGACTCGTTGCCGGAACGGCCCTTCGGGTGCTGCGCACAACGAGTCCCGTCCCCTGTTTCGCACAGACTCTTATACGCCAGGAGCGGGCCGCCTGCCAGCGGGGAATCGGCGGCGGGCGAATGCCAGGGATACCGTTGTCCGATGTCGATTCCCACAGTAGACTTGTAGCACGGGACCGAATGGAGGAACGCGGGCAACAGGCGAAGCAGTCGCCGCCCACCGATTGCCCCGAACGCAGGTGGGAGGGGTTTCGATGTCGGTTCGCACCATCAAGCTGCTGCACGTCGAGGACAATGTCGCCGACCGGTTGTTGATTGCGCGGCTCCTCGGCAGCATGAAAGAGTTGGTGTTCAACATTACGCGCGCCGCGACCGAGATCACGGCGGTCGCCGAATTGAACAAGGGCGGCGTCGAGTTCGTCATTCTCGATTACAAGCTGCCCATGGGCGACGGCCTGGGCGCGCTCAAGAAGCTGCGGCAAATCGACCAAGCCGTGCCCATCATCGTGCTCTCGGGCGTGACCACGACCGAGATCGGCGCGGAATGCATGCAGGCCGGCGCCGACGACTACATGAACAAGCAAGACCTGACGGCCGAGAAGCTCGCGGCCACCGTGCGCAAGGCGCTGAACCGCGCCAACTCTTGGCCGGCGCTCCGCGAACAAGCTCTGCCGATCGCGCGGGCGTTCATGGAGCGCATCGGCAACGATTTGCTGGCCGCCGTGGATGACTACGAAAAGCAGCTCAAGCAGTCCGGTGCGACGAGCGAGCAATTGCAGATTCTGTTCGATAGCCTGACGCCCGACCTCGAATCGACGAAGTCCAAGACCACCCGTCCCGCCCCACTGATCGTCCGCCCGCTGCTGCTCGAACTGATCGAACGCCTCACAGCCCCGCCGCCGCCCACCCCGAAGCCGCTGGGCAGTTCCCGGCAGGGCGTGTAACGACACCAACGGAACCCGCCGTGCCGATCAACTGGCGAATCTGGACGCGCAAGACGCATCGCTGGGGGGCGATCCTGGTCGCCCTGCCGTTCCTGGTGGTCAGCATCACCGGCATCATCTTGCAGCTCAAGAAGGACTGGACCTGGGTGCAGCCCGCCACGCAGCGCGGCGCGGGCAAACTGCCCGAGGTTTCGTTCGACGCCATCCTGCAAGCCGCGCGCACCGTGCCGGAAGCCGGCATCGCGGGCTGGCAAGACATCGACCGCCTGGACGTGCGTCCCGACCGCGGCATCGTCAAGGTGCAGGCGCACAACCGCTGGGAGATTCAGGTCGATCTGAAGACCGCCCAGGTGCTGCAAGTGGCGTATCGCCGCTCCGACGTGATCGAAAGCCTGCATGACGGTTCGTGGTTTCACGACCGCGTCAAGCTCTGGGTCTTCCTGCCGACGGCAGTGGTCGTGCTGGGGCTCTGGCTCACCGGCATCTATCTCTTCTTCCTGCCGCACGCGGTGCGCTGGTCCCGCCAGAAGCCGGCCTCTGCCGAAGCGTCCAAGTGATAGACTGCTGTAGTTTGTGGATCGGGTGCCATGCCCACGGCTTTGCGTGGGCATGGGAAGCTTGCAACGTTCTCATGCCCATGCAAAGCCGTGGGCATGGCACCCAGACCGAATTTCGATTTCGTAGCGTGAATTCAAGAAATGATGTGCTTCCGTCGCTTGATGTAATCCCAGACTACGTAGCGATCCAGCTCGCGGCCCGCCGTGAAGAAGACTCTGCCCTTCGTCGATTCCGCCAGCCGATACGCGAAACGCACATCCTCTTCGGTCTGATTCCAGCTATTGAGCAAGAAGATGTTGATGGTGATGCCTTCCTTGGCGCAGAGCATGCCTTCCCGCAGGGTGGCTTCCTCGGTCTGCGGGTGCGGTGGATAGAGCAGGTAGAGCCATTCGCCCTCGAAGTGGGCCGTGGGCAGACCATCGGTGATGAGCGCCACCTGGCGGTTCGGCGTGTCCTGGACGCTCAGGTACTTCCGCGCCAGGCTCAGGCCGTGCTGGATGTTGGTGAAGTGCGGCGGGATCATCAGCTCGCTGTTCTTCGGGTCGCTCATGTTCGCCTTGAGCCGCACCACGGGATCGTAGAGCGTTACCGGCTTGGGCATCAGGGCGGCGATTTCCGCCGAACGGCGCGGCTTGGCGAACGTATACAGCTCGATGAATTGCAGGAAGTCGCCGGGGTACTCCTTCTTGATGAGGCCATCGAGCGCCAGGCCCATGCGCTTGACGTTCACGTACTGGGCGTCGTAGCGCATCGAGCCGGACATGTCGAGCAGCACCGTGGTGGCGCACTTGGGGTTGTTGCGCGTCTTGTGAATCTGGATGTCCTCGCCCTTCAGTCGCACCGGCAACCCCGGCCCCTGGCGCACCAGGGCGTTAATCATCGTGCCGGGGATATCCATGTTGGCCACGGAATCGCCGAACTCGTAGTCCTTGGTCTGCTGCATCTCGACCGCGCCCTCGCCCACGATCGGTCCCTGGTGCCGGCCGGAGCGCGACGCCTGCATGGAGTTGAAAATCTCGCTGAGCAGCCGGGACTGGAACAAGCGATAAGCCTTCGGCGTCATCTGAAAACCGGCCGCGCCGTTGCCTTCCAGGCCCTGGTGTTCGGCCAGTTCGCGCAGGTAATCCTGAATCTGCTGTTGCAGCGCGCCGAGCTGTTCCATGTCGCCCGGTTCGGCGAACTCGGCGAGCGCCTCCATGTCGATCAGGCCGATCTGCGCCGTCTTCATCGCTTCTTCGAGTTGCTTCAGCAGCTTGTCGATGGTCTCCAGCTCCTCTTTCACTTCGAGGGCTTTGGGCACATCCATCGCGGTGCGGCCGGTGAACTCGTACTTGCCGGCCAGCTCATCCACCTGGTACTTCTCGCCGAGTCGTTCCACGAGCTTGAGCAACTGACTGGCAAACTTGCCGCGCTCGTCGCCGACGCCATACCAGAGCCGTTCGAGGTCGCGCAGTTGCTCGTTCTTGACGGCTTTCGCGAACTTCTCCGCCAGGTTCTTCGGCGGTTGCATGTCCTCGGCCATGCCGCGAAAGGCGCTCTGCGATTCCTTCTTCACCCTGGACGTTTCGTAGGTGGCGAGGATCTTGCGCTTGCGCTCCTGAAGAATGGCCATGAGCGATTCGAGGCTCGGCCCCAGCCCGCGAATCTGGCTGGGATCGAGCTGAATGGCGCGGGCCAACTCCTCCTCGGTCAACCGCCGCGTGCTGCCGTAAAACAGCAGGTGCTCGAAGGCAGGGGAGAGGACATCGGGCGGCGGCGCGGTCGGACTGGGAAAGTGGACGGGGTCGTACTTCTGATAGGTATGGATGATGCCGCCGAGGTTGGGTTTGCTGGTCATTGCTCTTCCTGTTTCAAGCTGATCTGCACTTCGTCCCAGAACCGCCGATACAACTCACGCACCGACGGATCCAAATCGTCCGCGAGTTCAACGGGCAGCCGGAGTTGACTAATCAGAGTTTGGACATCGCCGAGGTCTTTTAGTCGGCCGGGCGCGGTTCCGGAAGCGAGTTTCAACTCAATGAGTCGAGGCAACTGAATGCAACGGATGCCGTCCAGATCGATGGCGACATCCGCCGGATTCGGAAAGGTGATCGGCTTGGGTTTACCATCTCCTGGATAGTCCCCAGTCACCAGGAACTCGATGCGCACCCCGGTTTCGGTGTCGCGCAGTTGCTTGCTCCCCTGAAAAGGCGGTACGTAGCCTAAGCCCTCCAGTTCCTTATGGATTGTCGCCAACGATTCGCGAGTGACCAGCAAATCGACATCTTCCGTAAAACGGCGAAACCCGTGCATAAAAAGCGCCATCCCACCCACAACGGCGTAAGGAATGCCCAGTTCGGCTAATCGCCGGGTGATCTTGTTCAAAGACTTGTGTACTGCGCTGGTCTTCTCGAAGTGCATGCTACCCTCCTGCAAGGCCCAACGCCGGTCGGCATTCAGCTGCTGCTCGTAGGTAGTCATGGCTTCAGGGTCCGATGCTTTGCAGGCGGCCGTAGATGCTAGTGGCGGTGATCCACCCATTGATCTTACCGCGATTGTTGCCGATCTGAAAGCGAACGCCCTGCACGGCCTTGACCAGGTGAAGGTACTGGGAGCCGTTGACCTTGCACAGGACGATGTCGCCGGGCCGCAGCGTCCCGGGATCGACGGGTGCGACGGTGCAGAGTTGGCCCGACTCGATCTTGCCAGTCATCGAGTTGCCGCGCGGACGAAACTGCACGGTTTCACCCTGTTTCAGTTTGTCGATATAGCCCGTGGCCCAGCCCATGCGGATTTTCCTCGGGCGGTTCGGAAAAGCCGGCC
>JAEUIF010000663.1 GCA_016795185.1 Planctomycetia bacterium
CAAGGGTTGAGAAGTGGCAGGTTAGCGAATCCAGGAACGCGATCACTGTAGCCATTCTGTAGCCAATAACCCGGACATAGAGGGAAACGTCATACACAGGCGGAATCAGAATCTTGAAAAATCCAAGTAAAACGGCAATACTGGACGTTCGCGGATAGTGGTGGATTTCTCCATGAAGGACACATAATCCCTGGGTTCCGGTGCAAATTTCGGCGGGCACAGTTCCTTTCTTGCTTGCACCTCGGTACTTTCGGTGGAAATTTCTAAGCCCCGAAGGCGATTGATCGGATGGCACGTCAAGAAAGCGGAATCGCCGGCATTTCCGCCAGCCGGTTGATGGCACTGAAGCGGGGCAGCAGCCGCAGGTGGGCCGTGTCGAAGACGGTTTGCAGGATGGTCGAAACTAGGTTGGAAGGATTGAAGTGATCGCTGAGCGGTTCGCCGCCGTCCTTGGTCGAGTGGCCGATGACCCGGCCGCCCTTCGTGCCGCCGCCGTAGAACATCAGCGGGGCCAGCTTGGCCCAGTGATCCCGGCCGCCGGACTTGTTCAGACGCGGCGTGCGGCCCATTTCACCGCAGCAGACCAGCATGATCTTGTCGCTGAGGCCGCGGGCTTCCACGTCGTCGATGAAGGCCGAGACGGCGTGGTCGAACGGGCGGCCGATCGCTTCCATGCCGTCGACCATGTTCAGGTTCTCACCGTCAGCGTGCATATCCCAGACGCCTTCATAATCGGCGTGGATGGTGACGAAGCCGCAGCCTGCCTCGCACAGCCGGCGGGCCAGCAGCAGCAACTTGCCGATCGACTTCGCCTGCCCGTTGTAGTAGCCGCGCTTGCCGCGATTCGCCTTGCTCCAGCCGTCGGGACGGGCGTACTTCGCCGTGTCGTAGCGCGCCACCACCTGCGGGTCTTCCTGGCGCAGATCGAAGGCGTCGGCCACCTGGGTGCTCAGGAGCAGCTGGTAGGCCTGATCCTGGAACCTGCCCATCGTGCCAGCCTGGGAACTGCGTTCCGCCACGTCCGAAGCGTTGTTGAACGCGGACAGCAGTTGCCGGCGGTCCTCGAAGCGGTCGCGCGCCAGGTTCAACTTCATGTTCTTCTGCAACTGGCCGCCCGAACCCGGAATGAACGGCGCGTAGACCTGGCCCAGCGTGCCGGTCGCCGACATGTCGCCGCGCGCCCCGCCCTTGGCCACGTCGGTGTTGACGGCCTGCGGGAAGACCACGGCGTTGGTCGGCATTCCGGTTTCGGGCCGGATCGCCCCGACGACGTGCGAGTAGAGCGAACCTACGTTGGCGTTCAGCGTATCAGCGCTGACGATCGGCTGAATGTTGTGCTCGGCGTTGTTGGTCTGGAACGAGCGGACGATGGTCAGCTTGTCGGCCCGCTGGGCCAGTTGCTGCATCGTGTCGCCGAAGTGGATGCCAGGGACCGAAGTCCGGATGGTCCCGGTGACGGTGCGGATGCCCTCGGGGGCGTCGGGCTTGGGGTCGAAGGTCTCGAACTGGCTCGGCCCGCCCTGCTGAAACAGGAAAATCACCGACTTGCCTGTGATATGCCGGGGTTGCTCCTCGGCCGCCGCCAGCAAGTTCGACAGTGACAGGCCACCCAGGCCCAGCGTGCCCAGGGTCAGGAAACCACGACGGCTGAGGCCGCCCGAGCGTTCGGTGAGGGTGAGCATGGTTCGTCCTTTCGCGGACGGGTGGGGAGGTCGGCAGGCAAGCGGTGGCAG
>JAEUIF010000733.1 GCA_016795185.1 Planctomycetia bacterium
CGTGCCTGTTCGAGTCGGGCAAAGCCCGGTGGATGCAGACGGATCATCGCTTCGCCAAAGGTGACGACTTCGCAGGCCATGTTCGCATCACTTCCAGTAGGAAGAATGATCGGCAGGTGTTTTGATCGCAGACGAATCCAGGTGTCGAAGGGCGACTGGGCAGTTTAGGCAAAAATCCCGCCCGAATGCGCGGGTCGCGTCAAGATTCATGCCAAATCCGCGGTGGGATGCTGCAATTATGAACGCAGCGCCTTGACGGACATGGACTTGACGTATACATTAATTAGTGATGTGGTCTTTGGCATCGCCGGGAGTTCATGCCACTTCCAGCCGCGGTCGATGAACGGTGGCGTTCGCCGAGATACACGCCTGGGTCCTGCAGGGGAAGGGGATCTTCACCGGCGCAGCCTTCCGGGGTCGGAAGGTTGCGTGGGAACCAGCAAACACCTAGGAATGACCCCTTGTCTCATATAAGGATTGGCGGCGATGCTAGTACTGTCCAGTAAAAAAAACGAAAGTATCGTCATCAACAATGACATCACTGTCACGGTGGTGGAAATCCGCGGCGACAAGGTCCGGCTTGGCATCGTTGCGCCCAAGGAAGTGCCGGTCCACCGCCAGGAAGTGTTCGACGCCATTCACGGCAAGGCGGGTGAGCCGGCCCCTCAGCCGGCGGTCATCGCCAAGCCGCTGGACTGATGCAGCCCTGGCGCTGCGCGGCGCGGCCAGGTTTCCCACCTGCGGCCCTTCTCCCCGGTCCGAACCGAATCCATGGCGATTCGGCCCAGGGACAAGGGCCATTGTTGTTGATACACCATGTCGCAGCTGACGATAGCCGTGATCGGCGCCAGCCCCCACCGCCACAAGTTCGGCAACAAAGCTGTGCGCGCTTACCACCAGCGCGGCTGGCAAGTTTTCCCCATCCATCCCCACGCGCGGCAGGTTGAAGGACTGACCGCGTATCCCAGCCTGCGCGACCTCCCGGCGGTCAAGCTCGACCGTGTGAGCGTCTATCTGCCTCCAGAAGTCGGACTGCGCGTCGTGGAGGAGATTGCCGCCGTCGGTTGCGGCGAACTCTGGCTGAATCCCGGCGCGGACTCGCCTGAGTTGGTCCGCCAGGCCCAGTCGCTCGGGCTCAAGGTGGTGCGCGGGTGCAGCATCGTGGATATCGGGATCAGCCCGCACGAACTGGATTGACCGCCGCCCGCGTCGCTCAAAGCGATTCCCGGTTGATGTCCTTGCGTTTCATCTTGCTGGTGAGCGTATCGCGCACCACGCCGAGAATGCGCGCCGCCTTGCTGACATTGCCCTTGGTCTGGCGCAGCGCCTGACGGATCGCCCAGGTTTCCAGGTCTTCGAGGTTCAGGCTCGGTACGATGGCCTCGTGCTGGTCCGCCGGAATCGGCAGGTCGTCGGCGTCGAGCATGGACTTGTCGCTAACCACAACGGCGCTTTCCAGCACCGCGCGCAACTGTCGAATGTTTCCCGGCCAGCTGTAGCCCTGCAAGCGGGACAGTGCCTCCGGCGACAGTCGCACCGTGCGCCGGCATTCGCGGCCGAGCTTTTCCAGGAAGTACGCCGCCAGCAGGGGGATGTCGTCCGGGTGCTGCCGTAGCGCAGGCACTTCGACCTGGATGACTTGGAGGCGGTAGAGCAAGTCTTGCCGGAACTTGCCCTTGCGGACTTCTTCTTCCAACTCGCGGTTGGTGGCGGCGACGATCCGGACATCGACGCGGATTTCCTGCGTCGCGCCGACCGGTCGGAAGGTATGGCTTTCCATGACCCGCAGCAACTTGGCCTGGCAGTCCAGCGGCAACTCGCCGATCTCGTCGAGAAAGAGGGTGCCCTCGTCCGCCTGCTGGAATAAGCCCGGCCGGTCGCGGTCGGCCCCCGTGAACGTACCCTTGCGGTGCCCGAACAATTCCGCTTCCGGCAGCGTGGCGGCGATGGCAGCGCAGTTGACCGCCACCAGCGGGCCATCGCGCCGCGGGCTTTGCCGATGGAGGGCCAGCGCCACCAGTTCCTTGCCCACGCCGCTTTCGCCGCGCACCAGCACCGTGGAGTTGCGCGACGCCACTCGACCGATGATCTGCCGCAGGGCGCGCAGTTGATTGCTGTTCCCGATCAGTTCCTCGGACGATGAGACGCGGTCGCGCAAGCGGCTGTTCTCGGCTTCGAGGCTGCGGCGGGCGCGCAGCACGTTCAAACTGCTGGCGAGATAGCCGGCCAGCACTTCGCAGAAGCGCAGGTGTCGTTCCTGGAAGACACTCTGCGACTTGTAGACGTGCAGGGCGCCCAGCGCCGTGCCAGCGGCGCGGAGGGGAATGCACAGGGCGTCGCGAAACGCGCCCAGGCTGTCGCTGAGCGATTCGCCGATCGCGCCGGCGGCGATCCAGACCGTGCGGCCCTCGACCTGGACCTGCTGGGTCAGCTGCCGGCTGAGCTGAAAATCGACCTGGGCCTGCTCGGGCCAGATGATCTTGGGCAGCGGCGCGTCGGCGTCCAGGCTGAGGAAGCCGACCAGCGTGGCGCGGGTTTGCTGTTGAATGGTTTCCAGCGCCTGGAGAATGAGCGTGCGCGCGTCGGCCTGCTCGACCGATTGCATCAGGAAATTGCACAGAACCGTCAGCTCGTCGCCCTGGAGCGGCGTGGTTTGTGCTTCCGAGGAGGCCGACGCCGACGCCGGCGCGGAGGTTTCTCCAGGCTTCTCGATGCGAAAGCGCAGCAGGGTGTCGCCGATGCCGATCTGCTGACCGTCGGCTAGCTCGACCTGTTGACCGATGCGCTCGCCGTTGACGCGGGTGCCGTTGATGGGGACGCCGATGTTGTTGACATACCAGTGGCCGCCTTCATTGACCACGACCGCGTGCCAGCGCGACGCGTGCTCGTCTCGCAGAATGATGGTGTTGTTCCGGTGCCGACCCAGTGTCACGGGCTGACCGGGAATCAGCTCGCAGGACGGCGGCATCGCTTCGCCTCGATCGACAGTCAGCCAGGCTTTCATGACGATCCGCGCGGTTGGGGGACGAACGTGCGGCGACCGTGGTGGTTATCCGACCCAGGCTAAGCCATGCCAAATAGACATGCAATACGAAAGTCCGTTTCCCGAACTGACGGGCGAAGAAAGGGCGGACGACGGCATTCGGGCGTGCGGCAGACACCTGTCCACCAACTATGCACCAAAACCCCCGCGATGTCTACTGCGGCACTGGCTGCCGTTCGCATTCAGCGGCGCGGTGGGATATACTCAACCACCATGAGTCGAACCTTGCCAAGCGCGCGGATACGGCAGTTGCGGCCTACCACCGTCAATCGCATTCTGGACGAAGCGCGCCAGCTGCAAGCCCAGGGCAAGCCGCTGGTTTCCCTGATGCGTGGGCAGCCCGATGCGCCGACGCCGCCGCATGTCGTGGACGCGGTCGAACGCGCCGTGCGCGCCGGCCGCACCGGCTATCCCGACAACCAGGGCGAGCCGGGGTTGCGGCAAGCCGTGGCCGAGAAGCTGGCGCGCGACCAGGAACTCACCTACGACCCCGGCCGGGAAATCCTGGTCACCGATGGCGCTACGCAGGGCATCGCGCTGGCGCTGGGCGTCTTGCTCGAACCCGGCGACGAGGTACTGTTGCCCGATCCGATCTACGATGCCTACCAGTCGCCGATTGCCTTGTGGGGCGGCCGAGCCGTGTCCGTGGCCTCGTCCATCCGTGGGAGCCGCTTCAGTTTTGATCGCGCAGCGCTCGAAGCCAGTCACACGGCGCGCAGCCGGGTGTTGCTGCTCAATTCGCCGTGGAACCCCGTGGGTACGGTGCTGACGCGCGCCGAGCTAGCCGAGGCGCTCGACTTCGCGATGGCGCACGACCTTTGGGTCATCAGCGACGAAATCTATGAAGCCCTGATCTACGACGGACGGCAGCACGTTTCGCCCGCTCAGTTGTCCGACGATGCCCGCCAGCGCACCGTGCTGGTCAACAGCCTGTCGAAAACCTACGGCATGACCGGCTGGCGCGTCGGCTACTGCGCGGCGCCGGCGAACGTGATCCAGGCCCTGCTGCTGCTGATGCAGCAATCCAGCCGCGGCCCGGCGACCTTCGTGCAGGATGCCGCCGCCGTCGCGCTGCGTGGCGACCAGCAAGGCGTGCGCCAGCTGACTGTCGAATACCAGGGGCGACGCGACCAGGTGCTGACGGCTCTCCAGGGCATCCCCGGCGTGGCAGCAATGAAGCCGGAAGGCGGGCTATTCGTGATTGCGGACGTGCGCGGCCTGGGGCTGCCCTGCGACGAGGTGCGCCGCCGGCTTCTGCACGATGCCGGCGTGGTGGTGATTCACGGGACGGCCTACGGTCCCGGCGGCGAAGGCACGCTGCGTATTTCCTTCGCGGCGGGCGGCGCGACCCTCGAACGTGGGCTGGAGCAGCTGCGTGCTGGTCTGTTGCGTTTAGCGGGAGACCGAAGCGCATGAGCAGCGTCGGAGAATTGCCCGTGATTGCGGCTTCAGTTTCTGCCGCATCGGTCATCAATGTCCCCGCGCTGGAAGCCGAACTGCGCCGTGCCGTCAGCGGCGAGGTGCGCTTCGATCGCGGCAGCCGGGCGTTGTACTCCACGGATGCGAGCGTTTACCAGATCGTACCGCTCGGCGTGGTGCTGCCGCGCACCGAGGCGGACATTCAAGCGACTCTCGAAATCTGCCGACGTTTTTGCGTGCCGCTAACCGCGCGCGGCGGCGGCACCGGACAAGCTGGACAGGCTATTGGCCCCGGCGTGGTGCTCGATTGCTCGAAGTTCTTCAACCGGGTGCTGGAGATCAACCCCGCCGAACGCTGGGTGCGCGTGCAGCCGGGCTGCGTGCTCGACGACCTGAACCTGGAACTGAAGCCTCACGGTCTGCACTTCGCGCCGGACATCTCGACTGCCAACCGCGCCACCATCGGCGGCATGGTGGCCAACAATTCGTCGGGCACCCGCTCGGTCATCTATGGCAAGACCATTGACCAGGTGGCGGAACTGCGCGTCCTGCTGGCGGACGGCAGCATCGTCTCGCTCGGGCCGCGGGACAATGCGGCCTGGGAAGCGACCTGCAACGCGTCCTCGCTGCTCGGCCAGGGCTTCCGCGTCGTGCGGCAGCTGGCGCAGGAACACGGCGAGGAAATCGGCCGTCGCTTCCCGAAAGTCCTGCGCCGGGTCGGCGGCTACAACCTCGACCGCTTCACGGCGGATGGCCCGCTGGTGGACGAGCCGCACCTGTCGCCGACTCGCAACCACAGCCAACCACGTCGTCGGAACCTCGCCCATCTGTTCGTCGGCTCGGAAGGCACGCTGGGTATCACGCTCGAAGCGAAGCTGCACCTTGTCGCCTTGCCCAAGGCCAAGGGCCTGGTCGTCATCCACTTCACGGACCTGCTCGACGCACTGGCTGCCACGCCGCTCATCCTGCGGCACGGCCCGTCAGCGGTGGAAGTGACCGACCGCTACATTCTCGACAGCACCAAGCGGAACGCCGAAGCGGCACGCTTGCGCGATTTCATCCAGGGCGAACCCGACGCCATTTTGATCGTCGAGTTCTACGGCGATATGCCCGCCGAGGTCGCCGCCAAGGTGCAGGCCGTGAGTGACGACCTCCGGCAGCACGGCTTCGGCTACCACTTCCACGTCGCCACGGATGCGGCGGCGCAGGGCAAGGTCTGGAAGCTGCGCAAGCTATCGCTGGGGCTGTCGATGCTGGAGAAGGGCGACGCCAAGGCCATCTCCTTTGTCGAGGACACCGCTGTCGCTCCGGAGAAGCTGCGCGACTACATTGCCGAGTTCCTGGCGCTGGTCCGGCGGCACGGCACGAAAGCGGGAGTGTATGCGCATGCTTCCGTCGGTTGCTTGCACGTGCGGCCGGTCATCAACCTGAAGACCGTGGAAGGAGTGCAGCGGTTTCGGTCCATTGCCGAGGAGGTCGCCGACCTGGTGCTGAAGTACGGCGGCGCGCTGTCCGGCGAGCATGGCGATGGCTTGGTGCGCAGCCCGTTCATGGCACGCATGTTCGGGCCGACGCTCTACGACGCCTTTCGGCAGATCAAGCGAATCTTCGATCCGCACAACTTACTCAACCCCGGCAAGATCGTCGATGCACCGCCGCTGACAAATCAACTGCGCTATGGGCCGACATACCGCACGCCGACCGTGCCGACCGTCTTCGATTTCTCGGCGGACGGCGGCATCGTGCAGGCGGCCGAGCTTTGCGCCGGCGTCGGCGAGTGCCGCAAGAAGCGCGAAGGCGGTATGTGTCCGAGCTATCGGGCCACCGCCGAGGAGCAGCATAGCACGCGCGGCCGGGCCAACACGCTGCGCCTGGCGCTGACCGGGCAGTTGAGTATGGACGGCCTGACCGATCCCGCCGTGAAGGAAGCCCTCGACCTCTGCCTGGAGTGCAAGGCCTGCAAGAGCGAGTGCCCGACGAACGTGGACATGGCCCGCCTCAAGGCGGAGTTTTTGCATCAATACCACAAGAAGCACGGGCTGCCCTGGCGCAACTGGCTGTTTGGCAACGTGGGGCGGTTGCCCTGGCTGACGCCGCCAGCGTGGTGGCTGCGCAGTCGCTGGGGCCGTTGGCTGAACGAAAAGCTCTTTGGCATCGACCGCCGCCGCGTGCCGCCCGTCCGCCAGCCGCTGCCGGCCGACTATCCCGCCGTGGACCTGGGCGACCCGGCACAGGTTCGCGCGGCCAATCGTGGTGCTTCCCCACCAGTCCTGTTGTTTCCGGACACCCTGGCCGAGCACTACGAACCGCGTTTGCTGCACGACAGCTTTTGCCTGCTGACGGCCCTGGGTTCCAGCGTGGTCGTTGGCAGCACCTCGGCGGTCCACGGCTTCGGGCCGCACGAATGGCCCAGCCGCCTGCGCTGCTGCGGGCGGCCCATGATCTCCAACGGCATGCTCGATCAAGCGGTCGCCAACGCCCGGCACAACGTCGAGCGGTTGTACCCTTGGGCAACGGCGGGCAAGCCAATCACCGCCTGCGAGCCCAGTTGTATCCTGACCATCAAGGACGACTATCCCGCCCTGCTGCGTGGCGAGGAACGCCGCAAGGCCGAGGTGGTGGCAGCGGCCTGTCAAACGATGGAAGAACGGCTCGAAATGGCCATAGCGGCGCGTTCATCGCCGGCTTCGCTCCGACCAGGCCCGAAACGAGTGCTAGTGCAAGCTCACTGCCATCAGCAAGCGCTGGTCGGCGTCGGGCCGCTATTGAAGGTGCTTAGACGGATTCCGGATGCGGAAGTGATCGACCTCGACGCCGGCTGCTGCGGCATGGCGGGTTCGTTCGGCTACGAAACAGAGCACTACGAAGTTTCCCGTTTGGTCGGCGAGCACAAGCTGTTTCCGGCGTTGCGGAAAGCGGACTCCGAAACGGTCATCGTCGCGCCGGGATTTTCGTGTCGGATGCAAATCGAGCATTTCGCGGGGCGCAAGGCGGTGCATCCGGCGGAACTGGTGGCTTCGTTGCTCTCGGAAACCGACAATCGCTGAGTACCGTGCTTCCCCAGGGTTTGTCCGACGAACCAATTTCC
>JAEUIF010000820.1 GCA_016795185.1 Planctomycetia bacterium
GGCACGCCGCTGCGGCACTTGCAGGCGCTGCCCGCACGCGGGGCAGGGAATCTTGCTGCCGGCTTCATTGTCGTGGCGGGTGAGCTGGTGCTGGCACTTCGGGCAGGTGAAGGCGATCATCGCAACCATCCTCAGTGCTAAGAGAAAGGCCCGGGCCGGGCCGCCCTCGGCGGCCATAGCGTTGGGCGGTCGACGCGCGTGGGATGAAGGTGGACCGCCGGCTGAGGCTCGCGTCCACGGGTAGCACCGAGTAGCGAGAAACCCAGCGGCGGTCCGTCAATCAACGAAAAAAGGCCATGCGCACACCCCCGCGAGCGCAGGGTAATGCGCATGGCCTCGCTACTTCCCCCTAACAGGGGCTGTCTGTCGGTGCTACCCGATGAAGGTATTTCAAGCCCCACAGCCCGGCCTGTCAAGGGGCTGCTTGGACAAGGGACGTGGGGTAGTTGGGTTGCACTACCCAATACTGCGGCGAAACCGGGCCGACTTCAGGACGCGCGGCGGCTCGGCGACGCCGGCAGCCAGGCGAACCGGGGGGCTTGATTTGGCGAGCGTCCCAAAAAAATAGTGCGTTGGGGACTTGCGTGCTGAAGGAGTATGGGGATGGGCACGCTACGACTGCAAATCGCAAGGCACCGGCGCTTCAAGTTGACAGATGCTCCAGCATTGGTTGAAGCCGCCGAACTGCAACCACGAGTACGGTCGGAGCAAGAGCGGAGAAGGAGCTTCGCACGGAGAGAGCCTTCGACTTGACGATACCGAGAGCGCTGACCACGCACGGGCCGACGAAACGAGCACCGCGCGCCACACCAGGAACAGCATCATGAACACCGAAGTCGTTTGGTACGGTGAGCGGGGAGTAGTCAACGCCTTGGTCACCGACATCGCCCAGCGAGGAGCGGGGACCGTTCCCGCCGTGCAACAACTGCTGGGCAGCGCGGTCCAGTGGGCAGGCGGCACGTCACCCGCGTGGATCAATGATATAGCTCGCGTCGCATTGGTGGTGGAGGTGGGGTTGAACGACTTCGGCGACCCCGACTTGATCCTGGTTTGCTGGACAGGCCCGAACAAGCCCCAAGTCGTCTTTCTCGAAGCAAAGGTCGTGCCCTATCTCGGTAGTGCGCTGAAGAACTCCGGCGGTATGGTCGCTGGCTTCAACAGCAGCATCAACGGCCAGCTGAGCTTGAAGTACCGCTTCAGCCTCGCGCTGGAGGCATGGGACGGACAGCGGGCCAGCGTGGCGGAGCCGGCGGAGAGCTGGCAGTGGTATCGTCGACCAGCTTCAGGGCCTGGATTGGCCGATCCCGCTCGCCAACCGCGCAGGCTCGCCAAGGCGGAGATCCTGGAAGGCATCCTGACACGCCTGGACCTGTTTGACTTGCCGTCCGAGCATGCTCATTTCGTGGCCCTGACCTGGGACAGCGCGCCGTTTTGGAGTCAGGTGACCGGAGAGTTGCTGCCGCTCTTCCTCACCACTTCCGGAGCGAATGGATGGGCGACTATGCAGAGTCGGACCGGCTGGGTTGGGTTCGAGGCGCTTGAACGTGTGCTGTCGCCGGGCGAGGAGTATCGGAAAGTCCGGAAAACCATGATCGCCACGCTCACGCCGCCGGTCTCGGTCTTGCATGCCCTCGCGTCGAACCTGCCCACTTTGCCTTTGCGGCAACTGGGGGAGTTTCAACAGGCAACCCGTGAGTCGCTCGCCGTCATCACGCAGGCGGCCAGGGATCGCTTCGGCCCTGATGCTGTCAAGGTACACGCCGGCAGCGTCAGCATCGTGCCGGGAAAGAAAGTGCTGGTCAAGTTGGTGCCGCAAGGCTCGGGCGCGGACGAGTACCTCCTGCTGGGTGTTTCGGCCAGCCTGGAACCCCACCAGTGGCCCGAGCAGTGCGCGTTGCGAGAACAGGTCCAGATCGCCAGCCAGCCCTTCTTCGTGACACGATTGTCGGCTGCCGACCAGGAAGCTCGCCTGACAGCCGATGCCGTGTTTGCCCAGGTGGCACTAAGGCGAGATGGCCCGACCGTCGCGTGAAGACAAGGGGTTCGCTGCGACGGCGGCCAGCGGCACGCCCAACGACGTTGCAGCGATGCACTTCATCTGAGTAGTTTTCTACTGGCGGCACGATTCGAGCCGCTCGTCGTGCCTAGTTCTCGACGCCGATGGCCACCTCCTGGTTCCGCGACCGAGCCACCCTGGCCGACCGACGCTCACCCATGCGTGTGGCAATCTCGATGGGCGACTTCGTCGGCGTCAGCAGCTTGCGAACCTGGGCCAGTTGCCGGATCGCGGCCAAATAGCGGTTGTGTGCCTTCACGCCGAAGTTCTCCACCACGCGGATCTGGGTGGCGCCAGCGCTGGCGGCACGTAGCTGAGCCAGGTGGGCGTCGGCGTAGTTCGCCATCAGCCATGAACTGGACACCCGCTGAATCAGGAGCTTCTCCAGCGGCGACGACGTGGTCAGACCCAGGTCGTCGCGAAGCTGCTGGAGCTGGCGGACCAGCGACTCCCGGAGGCAGAGGTTGTGGCCGCTTACCAGATCCAGCCAGGCACGCTCGGCCCAGGCGGCGAGGTCCCCATAATGCCGCCACAGCGCCGGCATGTCAGCCAGCAGCTTCCTCAGCGGTTCCAGGGCCGTCTGGTCGCCCTGCTCGGCGCGCTCGACCAGACATTTCATCTCGCTCGTCAGGGCCAGGACCTCGGGCTCGACAGGGCTATGTGTTGGCATGGCGTTTGGGCCTCCAGTGCCCATCGAATCGACGGCAACCCGATGCGAACAGAACGGCCTTGGTGAGCACGTCCAGGCCGTCCTCCAGGGCAGCGAGTGGTTCAGACGTAGCGCTCAGTTGCTGCCTCTCGCCGCGAGCGGTCTGCCAGGCTGCCTGCTGCTCTGCCCAGCGCTGGGCAGCGGCTTCGGCGGCGAGCAGGGCGTCGGGACCACGACCCAGGTACTCGTAGCGGCGGCGGCCATCCTGGTAAGAGCGGCGCGCATAATACAAATGCTGCGTGTGGCGACGTCCTTGCCAGGCCGACATCCTTGTCCCCTTCCTTTCGGCTCGCGACCCACCGGGTGTGGCCCTTGGTCAGGTCGCCTATTCAGTGTACATCAGGCGTGGATTGTTTGCTGGCGAGACCGTAGGTTACCGCGTCATGGGGCCAATTTCCGCGATCTGAGGCCAGAAGGCGGCAATGGCTGCCGTGCCCGTCAGCGCCATGGCCATTTGCTGCGACATCTTTCGGCCTCTTTGATCGACACCAGTCTGCTCTGCCTGGCTGCCTGCTTCCCGGTTGCCCGTCGAACACCCGCCAATCTTGCCTGCCCGAGGTGCGTCCGCTCGACCGTGCCAGGGCGTTCTACCTGGTGCCGACCTCCCCTCGACCCAGTCGTCAGCTTACCCCTCAACTGGGGGACTTGAGGCCGGATGGTCGGGCTCAGGATAGTGGCCAGGGCACCCACCGCCAGTAGCATCGCCAGGGTATTGAATGGGCAGCGACGAGGGGCTGGCTCGAAACGAACATCGTGAAAAGCGGCCCTCCGTGGCCAACTTGGCACTCCATTGCGTTGCGGCCCGGCATGGTCTCGAACAGGAACATTGTTGTCAAACGCCGCTCCGTCAGCTGCGCGAAACCTCACTGCACCTCCTGGAAGTCCGCAGGAACCTCTCGGCGGACCTTCAGAGGCCCGTGGGCTTGCCGCCAACCCTGGACGCGCCACAAGCGATCCTGGAGCCCGCAATGGCCATCGTGAATACGTCGGCGTAGTCGGACCGCTGACGCGGCAGGTACAGGGCCTACATTCCCCTCCACCGCCGGCAGATGCTGGAGCACGGAGCCCCCTTCAATAGAAGGCTCAACCTGAGCGATGCACTAACGCCAGCGATCCGGAGGTGAGCATTCCGTCCCGAGGACTTGGATGACGACCATCTACCAGAATACCGCCAGCGGCTCGTCTAGGCGTTGCCATGCCGTCTTCGGATCGTCGCCCGTGGGCAGCAACCGCGAGAACACTGGCGCTTGCCCTTTGATCCACTCCGCCAGCAGCACCGCCTTGGCCCCGTACTCTTCACCGACCTGACGCAGCCGGCGGATGTCGGCGGGGTCGGGACGACGGGCGCTGCCGCCCTTGGCCTGGATCAGGATCAGCTCGAACAAGTCGCCGCGTTTCAGCCCGTTGCCGTCGCGGCTGTGGTCTTTGCGGACGGCGAGGATGTCCACGATGCCCCGGGCATCCCCACCGTTCGGCCCGGTGAAGGTGACCAGGCGCCAGCGCGTCCGGGTCTTCAGCCGGCTGACCAGCCAGCGAATCATGGTGTGGGACCACTGGTGCGTCTTGGCCGCTTTCTCGACTGGGGTTGATTCGGTGGCGCGGGTGGCCGCCTTGAGGTTTCGCTTGTCCTTCGCTCGGTAGCCAGCGCCTCGGAATAGGTTCGCCAGCGTTTGCCAACTCACACCGGCTTCGACCCCGAGATCGACGAGTCGTTCGCCGTGCTGCCAACGCCGGGCCAGGTGCT
>JAEUIF010001499.1 GCA_016795185.1 Planctomycetia bacterium
TTCGGTCACCAGCGTCGAGCCAAAGACCGGCAAGCGCACCGAGTATCAACCGTTCTATTCGTTTCGCCACGGCACCAACGAGCAAACGCAGCAGACCTTCTGGTACTCCAGCCGCCAGTTGCCGCGTAAGGAGAACGACCAGGGCACGGACGTCTACCTGAACCTGGTCGATCTCCAGTTTCACCCGCGCCTGCCGGCGGATTCGACGCTGGTGGTACGCACCACCTGCACCAATCGCGGCTTGCCGACGCACTTGCAGCGCGCCGGCGAGGAGTTGTTCTTTGAACTGGAAGCCGCCGCGCCGCTGGCGCGCATCCGCTGTCCGCGCTCGCCGACCGCGCCGCTGCGTCCCCCCATCCGCCGCGGCGCGCACTGGCGGTTGCTGTCGCATCTGTGCCTGAATCACCTATCGCTGAGCGATCCAGTCGAAGGCCGGCACGCGCTGCAAGAGATTCTGCGGCTCTACGACTTCTCCGACACCGATTCCGCCCCGCAGATGGCCGCCGTCACCCGGCACCTGATCGACGGCATCGTGTCCGTGAGCACGCGGCGGGTGGTTGGGCGCACGGGCACCGCCGCCGCCAGCGGTTTCGCGCGCGGCGTCGAGGTGACGCTCGAATTCGACGAGCAGAAGTACGTCGGTTCGGGCGTCTACATGTTTGCCTGCGTGCTGGAACGCTTCCTGGCGCTGTACGCGACCATCAATTCCTTCACGCAGCTGATTGCCCGCACCACGCAGGGAGAAAGGTACTTCAAGAAATGGCCGCCGCGGGCGGGCGAACACCCGATGCTCTGAAGCCAGTCCAGTTGGACGCCGACGGGGCGAAGAGCTTCGCTCCAGGTGCTGGCGCGCGCCCGGACGGCCCCGCCGCGCCGCGTTCCTGGCCCGCCGAGTCGATTGCCGCGCGGCTCTTCGACGAACCCTACGCCTTCGATTTCTTTCAGGCGGTGCGGCTGCTGCAAAACCTCGACCGCCGCCGGTCGCTGGTCGGTCTGGGCGCGGTACCCGGTGCGGAAGCAGTGCGCTTTCGTTCGCTGGTGTCGATGAATTTTCCGCCCAGCAGCATCTTCGATCTCGCCGCGCAGCGCGATCCCCGCCAGCCGCCGTTGATGACTGTAGCTTTCATGGGCCTGACCGGGCCGAGCGGCGTGCTGCCCCGCCACTACACGGAAATGCTGCTCCGCCTCCAGCGCGACGCCAAGGGTCCGGAGCGCCACGTCTTCCGCGACTGGCTCGACTTGTTCAACCATCGCTTCATCTCGCTGTTCCATCGCGCCTGGGAGAAGTACCGTTTCTGGACGGCCTACGAGCGAGGCGAATCCTACCGCACCCAGCCGGACACCTTCACGACGGCGTTGTATAGCTTGATCGGCATGGGCACGCCGGGGTTGTCCAACCGGCTGCGCGTCTCGACCTGGGAAGAGGCCACGGGCAAGGGGCAGGAGCGCGTGCTGGCGCGCGTGCCCGATCCGGTGCTCGCCTACTTCAGCGGGCTGCTGTCGCACCGGCCGCGTCATGCCGCCGGCCTGGCGGGCATGCTCCAGGACTACTTCCGTGCCCCGGTCGCGGTCCACCAGTTCCAGGGGCAATGGCTGCGACTCGACGCCGAAAACCAGTCGCGGCTGGGTACGCTCGACGGCAACAGCGACCTGGGCGTCAACCTGGTGATCGGCGAGCGCGTCTGGGATGTGCAAGGCAAAATTCGCATCGTGGTGGGGCCGCTCGCTTTTCACCAGTTCCTGACGTTCATGCCCGACCGCACGCCGCTGCCCGACCGCAAGGCGTTCTTCGAGCTGGTCCACCTGGTGCGGTTTTACATCGGCGCGGAACTGGATTTTGACGTACAACTGATCCTGGCGGCCCCCGAGGTGCCCGAATGCCAGCTGCCGGAAAGCACCGCCGACGGCCCCCGGCTGGGCTGGGACACCTGGCTCGGCAGCCAGTCGTTCGCCGAGGACGCCACCGAGGCGATCTTCGAGGGCGAAGAGGTGGTCTTCGTCAATTGAGTG
>JAEUIF010000838.1 GCA_016795185.1 Planctomycetia bacterium
AACCCAGGGTGCGCTGCGCGACCCTGGGCTGTGGGGTACAACCGCTTCGCGGTAAGGAATGGGATGCTGCTCCAGTCCGGAAGTCTTGGATTCAGGAGATTTACAATGTCAACTCATACCGCTCGTCTGATGCTGCTCGCCGCCCTGTGCCTGAGCTGCGCCACCATCGGCCGGGCCAGCTTACCAGTTGATTGGAAGAAGCGCGAGCACGATTCGACCGATACCGCGCGCAAGCACGTCAACGACCTGCGCGAGGACGTCCGCCGGCACAAGTGGCACTTCGACGTGAACCACACCACGGTGGTCGAGCACAACGACCGTCGCAAGGTGCGCGAGTTCGTCGGCGACCGCTACTACTACCAGGTGCGGAACGTCGAGCGGGTCAACGAGGTCGGCCAGCGGCTCTGGCGCATCAACAACCAGGCCCGCGAGGTCTTCATCAAGGAACACCCGAACGTTTTGCCGGTCGTCAAGCACCCAGGCCCGATGGCGACCGAGTTCGACTGGAGCAAGGCCCTGAAAGACCCGGAAATCCACCATCCGCTGTCGCGCGAAAGCTGGGCCACGGCCGCGGTCGAAGCGCTCGAATGGAATTACCTGCTTCGCAACGGCAAGTCGGTCCACGCCTCGGTGCAGCCAGTGCTGGACCTCGTCCCGGAAAAGGAACAGAAGGAACATGCCTCGGTCGGCCTGGCGCTGACGGAGTTGCTGCACACCGGCACCGCGCCGGAGGACCAGTATCCGACGGGCAAGCCGCGCGCCGAGAAGCCGAAAGGCCCGCTGCCGATCCGCGCCGCGGCCTGGGGCTACGTCTCGGGCGGCGAGAGGCCGCCGACGGTGGAAGCGTTGAAGAAGGCCCTGCTTCAGCACGGCCCGCTGGTGGCCAGCATGTACGCCAGCCGCCACTTCGAGGCGTATTCCGGCGGCTTGTACGATGAGAACTACAGCCCGAAGGACGCCAAAGGCCCAGGCAACCATTACGTCATTCTGGTCGGCTGGGACGACAAGAAGGGCGAAAAGGGCGCGTGGCGAATTCGGAACTGCTGGGGCAATGAGTGGGGTGAGAACGGCTACGCCTGGATTCCTTACGGGGCCAACCACCTCGGCGCGGAGACGGCCTGGGTCGAGGCCGCCAGCACGCACTACAAGCTACCGGAGGTGTACAACAAGGCGCTGGCGGAGAGCAAGGGAAAGGATTGATCGGGATGCGCCACTGAGGTCCAGACACCGCCCCGGTCAGGCCAGAGCCGCCTGCCGGGGCGGTGCTTGTTTGCGGCTGATCCGCCGCACTGCACGACCGCGTCCGGCCGCAACCATCCCCGCTCGCTTCACCTGCCCGGCTCGGACGATATTTCGCAGCATGCCGCTGAAAATCCGGTGGTGCAGCACTGCGACCAGGTACCAGTAAGCGCGACCGAGGAGGCCGACGGGGTCGAAGATCGCCGTCTGGCGGATCGTGGAACCGTGGGCCGAGGGTTCGACGACGAATTCCAGCCAGGCACGGCCGGGCAGGTTCATCTCGGCGCGGAGCAACAGGCGTCGGTCCGGCTCGAACGCCGTCACGCGCCAGCAGTCGACGGCATCACCGACTCGCAGTACCTCAGGGTCGCGCCGGCCGCGGCGAATGCCGACGCCGCCGACGAGCAGGTCGAGCAGGCCGCGGAAGCGCCAGAGCCCGTCGCCGTAATACCAGCCCGAAGCGCCACCGATGCGGCGGATCGGCGCGAACGCCTGCGCCGGCGGCACCGGAGTCTCGGCAGAGCGCGAATCGACGAAACCGTTGCCCGCCGGCCCGGCGTCCGCCAGGGCACTGCTGCCGCCGGCCGAAAGAGCGTCGGACCAGCGACTGTGCATCAGCGCCTGATCCTCGTTGCGCAGCGCGGCGGCGATGGCGTCGCGGTGGTTCAATGGCCGAATGGCGAAATCCCGCAGGGCCGCGTCATCGCGGACCACGGTCGGGTGCCGCATGCTCTCGATGAGTTTGCGGCCCACGCGGGCGTACAGTGGCGTGACCAACCCCAGCCACAGGCTCGACAGTCGCGGCGTCAGCAGCGGTACGGGCAGAATGAGGCGGCGTAGGCGGCGCTGCCGGGCGTATTCGTGCATCAGGTCGCCGTAGGAAACCCGGCTCCTGCCGCCGATCTCGTAGACCTTGCTGCCCACCACCGGATGGTCGAGCGCCGACGCCAGGTACGCGAGCAAATCCTGAATGGCTATCGGCTGCGCGGGCGTCGAGACCCAGCGTGGCGCTATCATGACCGGAAGCCGCTCGGTCAGGGCGCGGATCATCTCGAACGACAGACTGCCCGACCCCAGCACGATGGACGCACGGAATTCGATCACCGGCACGCCGGCCGCGCGCAGCAGTCGACCAACTTCGTGGCGGCTGCGCAAGTGAGGCGACAGGTCCGCTTGCTCGTCACCCAGGCCGCCGAGGTAAATGATACGCCGCACCCCCGCCGCGCGGGCGGCGGCCCCGAAGTGCTGCGCTGCCTGCCGGTCTTCGTCCTCGAAGGAACCGGCCGTACCCATCGAGTGGACGAGATAATAAGCGGTATCCACGCCGGTCAGCGCCGCGGTCCGAGACGCGGGGTCCAGGACATCGCCTTCCACCACTTCCGTGTTCGGCCTAACCCGTTCGCGCAGGTATTCCGGCCGCCGCGCCAGGCAGCGCACCCGTTCACCGCGCTGCTCGAGCAGCTGAAGCAAGCGGCCGCCGACATAACCGCTCGCCCCGGTCAGCAGGATCAGTCGCTCTCGTCCGACCATGACCGATCTCCTACGCGAAGAGCCGGGGGGCGGCATCGGCCGCCCCCCGGCAGAAGTGACGTTACTTGGCATCGGGTAGCAGCACGGCGTCGATCACGTGAATGACGCCGTTCTTGCACACGATGTCCGTCTTCACGACGGTGGCACCGTTGATCTGCACCTTCCCGTTCTTGGCGGCGACCATGACGTTCTGGCCCTGCACCGTTTTGGCCGCATTGAGCTTGACCACGTCCGCCGCCATCACCTTGCCGGGCACGACGTGATAAGTCAGCACCGCAGTCAGCGCCGGCTTGTCCTTGAGCAGTGCTTCGAGTTTCTCCTTGGGAATTTTGGCGAAGGCTTCGTCCGTCGGCGCGAAGACCGTGAACGGGCCAGCGCCCTTGAGAGTCTCGACCAGGCCGGCAGCCTGGAGGGCGGCGGCCAGCGTCTTGAACTGACCCGCGCCCACGGCGGTATCGACGATGTCCTTCGTCGCGTCGTCGGCGCCCGACGAAGTCGGGGCCAACCCGCCCAGCAGGACCAGGGTGCAGAGCAAGCCGGTCAGCAGAAAGCGTCGCATGGACCATCTCCTTGTGGGAATGAAACGGAAACATCGGAACGGACTACGGATCACGAAACGGGCGCGCTGGCCAGCAGCACGTCACGCAGTTTGCCTAGCGCGCCGAGTTGCAACTGGCGGACGCGCTCCTTGGACAGTCCCAGGTCGCGGCCGACCTGGTCGAGCGTGGTGGGGCCGTGCTCGCCGGCCAGCCCGAAGCGCCGCTCAAGAATGCTCTTTTCGCGCGGCGACAGCAACGGGTCGTCCTCGCGCAGGTGTTGCATCACTACTTTCCAGTCACGCAGCCAGGAGACTTCGGAATCGTCCGGGAACTCGGTGTCGACGAGCGTGTCGAGGTCGTGGTCGCCAGCCACGCGTAGGCGGTCGCCATGCAGGCGGTCGCCCAGGCGCGCCAGCGCCCGAAACAGGCAAGTACAGGCATAAGTGCTGAAACGCACGTTGAGCCAGGGATTGTAGGCTGCCACGGCGCGAACCAGCACCAGCGAACATTCGCCGATGAGATCATCCGTCCAGGCGCCGGGCGCGAAGCGGCGGCGCACGGCGCGGTAAACCAACTTGTGATTGCCGAGGATGATGCGATCGCGGAGTTCGAGGTAGCGCTGCCGCCAGCGCCACGCCGACCGGCCGTCACGGGCCTGTTCCGCGCGGAACGCCGCGTAGTGCATCCGGCGAGCGCAATCCCGGGTGATTTCGTCGGGCATATGCGAGCGAGCGGAACGGTCATCGTCCGTCGGTAGGTCGCCATACTGCGCGACCGCGCCGGGCTCGCTGAATGACGAGTGGAAAATGTAGGCCGGCAATTCGGCCGGCGGTAAGCGCTTGGCGGTAGTCGTTAACATGGCGCGGCTCACGGTTGGGACAGGGGAAGCCAATGGGGCACGGGTCGGGTTCAGGCGGCCAACGGCCGGGCCTGCCAGCGGTGCTGGATCGCTCGCCATTGCAGGACCTGGAACAACCCGGCCACGCCGACCAAGACGTAAACGATGGAGGCGAGGAGCGAGCCCGCCCCGAACAGCCAGGCCACCAGGTCGAACCGCAGCGCCCCGACCAGGCCCCAGTTCAGCGCACCTACGACGACCAGCACCGCAGCCAACACATCGATTGCTTTCACGGTTGTTGCTCCTTCGAGTCGCGACTGGCCGATTCCGGAGGAGTCGTCCTCCGTGGCTTAAATCGTCCAAATCGTCTGAATTAATGGTAGGACGGTCGGATCGCAAGTCAAGCCGCCGCGCAAAAAATTGAAAAAAATACACAATGACTGTCGCTCGACATGCGCAGTGGGTAAGAATGAAGAGAGGGCAACGCGGCACTGCAAAAGTCCGAATCGACCACTTCGAGACCTGGAGACGATGGACAACCCCGACTATGTGAGCACGGCCCAGGTGGCCGAGGCCCTGGGCGTGGGCGTGACCACGGTCAAGCGCTGGGTCGATGAAGGTATCCTGCCGGCGCACCGCACGGCGGGCGGTCATCGCAAGCTATTCCTGGCGGATGTGCTGCGGCTGGTGCGTCAGGGCAGCTTTCCCAACCAGAACCTCGGCTTGCTGTTCGCCGCCGGCGCGACGCGCGGTACGGCGGTG
>JAEUIF010001500.1 GCA_016795185.1 Planctomycetia bacterium
TCCTCGGGCGTGGGCAGCTTGAAGCCCGGCGGCAGCAGCAGCAGCGACTTGATATGCGGACTATCGAGCAACCGGCGGGCATTGGCGGAGGTAATTAGCCCCGTCATCCGGTTGTGCGTGGCGTTTTCGGGTTCATCGTCCTCGCCGGGGTCCTTGCGGAAGCCGAGACGGTCCAGGAATTCCAGCAGCTCAAAGTATTGCTTGAGCCGTTCGGTGCGGCCCGCGTGGATACGATAGCGCAGCACGACCTGGTACTCGGCGGGGGGCGGCGGTCCCGGAGTTTGGGCGGCAGCGCGGAAGTCGCCCAGGCCGAACAGGACGACGGCAACGAAGAATGCTCTTATACTCATGATGACAGCCCCGAATGATGGGAAGGGCCGGACGCGCACCAACGGTTCAACGAATTGTCGCAGGGACGCGGACGTTCCGCCAGTGTCCCGATGCAGTATGCCATGTTTCCGGGGGTGTGTCGGGTCGCGACAAGCCCGAATTGCGGGAAACCGACTGAGAAAATCGGAATGGCTGACGGCTGCGCCGCGGGTGCCGGTTGCGCGGGCGACGCGGGTAGTGACACGAGAGCGGTTTGTGGATCGATAAAGCACAGGGCGCTGTGGTCCGCACAGCGGACCCTACAAGCTGTCGTAGGGTCCGCTGTGCGGACCGCTTCAGCTGCGATTCGCCGGCCGAGGGCGGAACCAAAAACAACCGGCTGGGTCCGCCACGGCTCCGCGTGGCGAAGTGGCGGACCTAGTTGCTGGAGGATGCTTGCCGCATGACGCTTCCCCAGGTCATCCTGCGACCGAAACGTGCCCGGCCTTTCTACGGCCGGCATCCGTGGGTCTTTCCGGGGGCGATTGCTGCCGTGCATGGCGAACCCGCGGACGGCACGGTCGTGGACCTGATGTCGCACGAAGGGCAGTTCGTCGCGCGCGGGCTTTACAACAGCCAGAGCAAGCTGCGCGTGCGGCTCTATAGCTGGGATGCCGCCGTGCCCCTGGAACGGGAGTTCTTCCGCGCACGGCTCGCCGCCGCCGTGCAACTCCGGCGCGAAGTCCTGAAGCTTCTACGGCCCGGCGCTGCCTGTCGCCTCGTCTTCAGCGAGGGCGACGGTCTGTCCGGCCTGACGGTGGATTGCTACGACCGCTGGCTGGTGGTGCAATTCACGTCGTTAGCGTTGTTTCAGCGGCGCGAACTGCTGTGCGAACTGCTCGTCGAGTTGCTGCAACCGGCGGGCATCGTGCTGCGCACCGAGCGCGGCATCGGTCAGCTCGAAGGGCTGGAAGCGCAGGACGGGCTGCTGTGGGGGACGCTGCCTGATGGCCCCGTGGTCATTGAGGAAGCGGGGCTGCAATTCCAGATCGATCTTACCGAAGGCCAGAAGACGGGCTTCTATCTCGACCAGCGCGACAACCGGCAGGCGGTCGCGCGCTACGCAGCCGGGCGGCGCGTGCTGGATGCGTTTTGCTACACCGGAGCTTTCGGCCTCGCCGCCCGCCGGGCCGGCGCGCGGGAAGTCGTCGGCGTGGATGTCTCCGAGCCCGCCCTGGCCCTGGCGCGCCGCAATGCGGAAGTCAATGGACTCGATGCAGTCTCCTTCATCCGCGCCGACGGTTTCGCTTACCTGGATTCCCAGGTCCGCGCCGGCGAGCGTTTCGGACTCATCGTGCTCGACCCGCCCAAGTTCGCGCGGCATCAGCAAGCGCTGCCGGAAGCGCTGCACGGGCACGCTCGGTTGCTGGGGCTGGCGCTGCGTCTTCTGGAGCCGGATGGTATCCTGACGGCGTGCTGCTGTACGGGCCTGATCGATATGACCATGCTGGAGGATGTGCTGGCACAACAAGCCGCGCTGGTCGGCCGCGACGTGCAGATTCTCGAACGACGCGGCCAGGCGCCGGACCATCCAGTGGCAGTGTCCTGTCGGGAATCCAGTTACCTGAAATGCCTGCTTTGCCGGGTGCGGTAGCCCAGGCCGGGGCTGGCAGCGCCACGAAACTTTCTTTGGACCGGATGGGTATAATCGATCACGCTCGCAGCGAGCGACTTGGTTCAGACGATTTCGACCTTTCCTAGCGAGGTATTCAGTCCATGCTCAAGAGCCGTCTGTTTGCTCCCGTGCTGGGTTTGCTGGTCTGCGCCCTCTCCGTGCTGCCCGCCCAGGCCGCCGACGTCGATAAGTACCTGCCCAACGACAGCGAAGCCGTCATCACGCTGAACGTCAAGCAATTGCTGGAAGCCCCGCTCATCAAGAACAACCTGGAACAGCTCAAGGGGCTGGCTCAGGGCATCGGCGGCGCGCAGGGAATGCTGGAAGAGCTGGGCTTCGATCCCTTCAAGGACGTGGACAGCCTGACCGTCGCCATGGGCAAGAATCCCAACCAGGCCACGCTGCTGGTCAGCGGCAAGTTCGACACGGCCAAGATCGCGGCCCAGGCCGAGAAGACCGCCAAGAACAAGCCCGACACGCTGAAGATCACCAAGTCCGGCACCTACACCCTCTACGAAGCCAAGGCCCCGGAACGCAACGAGACGGTCTACACCGCGATCGTGGACAATGGCCTGCTGACCGTCTCGCCGAGCAAGACCGCCGTGCTGGACGTGCTCGACAAGAAAGCCGGCCTGAAGCGCACCGAGCTGAAGAAGGATTTGCAGGCGGCGCTGACCGCCGGCAATCGCCAGCAGAGCATCTCGGTCGTGTCGCTGTCCGGGCCGCTGGCCGCCAGCGGTCAGCCGTTCGTCGAGAAGATCAAGACGCTGTCGGGCGGCATCACCGTCACGGATGAAGTGAAGGCCGAAGTGGTCCTGAACGCCAAGGACGCCAAGGACGCCAAGGACATCCAGACCGAGCTGAACGACAACCTGGACATGGTGAAGGCGCTGGTGGACAACGCGGCTCAGGTGAACCAAGGTCTGAAGCCGCTGGTGGACGCCGTCAACACCCTGCAACTCAGCACCCAGGGCAGCAACGTCATGCTCAAGGGCCTCATCAGCAAGGACGTCATCCAGAGCCTGAACAAGCTGATCCCCCAGTAAGCCAGGCCGCTTGCGGCTTCGCACGGTTCTTCCGCAAGCCCACGGGTTTCCGCCCGTGGGCTTGCGTTCTTCAAGGACGCGAAAAAGTAGGTCAGGCTTTCCAGCCTGACTGTCAGGCTAGAAAGCCCGACCTACTTTCAAGGGAGGCAATCCGTCATGG
>JAEUIF010000892.1 GCA_016795185.1 Planctomycetia bacterium
CGCGGCGCCCACCCTAGGCCAAGTGCGTGCCCCCACCCTGCGGTTGTCCTCCACGCCGCCGGGGGGTCCCGCCCCGCGGCCGCGCCCGCCCCCCTGGGCTGGGCAGAACAACCGCTTCGCGGTAGGGATGCCGATGGCTCGATACTCTTCGCGGTCGGAATTCAACTACTTGGTCGAGCAGCCGGCCATTCGGCACCCGCGACCGAATATCGTGCCCATCGGCTTATCCTCTCTACGCAGCGCACGCACTTTCCTTCACGGGGCTTATTCCACCATGCCCAGGATCAGGAACAGCAGGAAGCCGACGAAGAACATGACCGTGGCCACGCCGGTTTCGGGCGCCTCGTGGGCTTCCACGAGTAGTTCCTCGGTGACCAGGTAGAGCAGGGCCGAGATGCCAAAAGCCAGCACGGCGTCGAGAACGTAGTCCGGCCGCCCTTGCAACAGCACGACGCCGAGGAGCGTACCGACGCCGAAAAGCAGCGCGAATACCACGGCGGCGGCCAGCACCTGCCAGCGGCGCGTGCCCGCGACCAGCATCAAGGTCGCGGCGGCGGCCAGGCCGAGCGACAGGCATTCGGCGGTCAACGCACCAGCCAGCAGCATGCCTTCCTTCGCTCCGGCGGCAAAGCCGATGCCGAGCAGCAGACCGTCCAGCACCAGGTCCACGCCCACGCCCGCGAGCAAGCCCCAGGGCCAGCCAGCCGCTTCGCCCTGCATCTCCTCGCCCTTGCGCGTCAGCCAGCGCAGGCCCATCATCACGACCACGCCCAGACTGAAGGCGATGGCGATCTCGAAGGGCCGATGGCCGCGGCGCACGTCGGGCAGCAGTTCGACCGCGACCACGGCAAAAACCACGCCGGCCGCGAAATGCTGCATCGCGCTGAGCAAGGTCGCGCCGGCGGGGCGAATCGTCGCGACGGCCCCGCCCAGCAGGATGGCCCCCATCGGCACCAGGGTGCAGAGGAGCGCGGTTTCGGTCGGGGTTGGCATGGTAGTAGGCGGTTAATGTGATACCTTGCTAAACCGCAAGCGTAGTCTCCCTCGCTTGCGATTTCGCAGGCCGGCTCAACGTCAGGAACTCAACACCCGATCCGCCAGTTCCAGCCGCTGGCGGATCGGCGGATGGTCGTAGAGCAGCCAGACCAGGAACGGGTTCGGGTCGGGGTCGCTCTTGTTCATGCGCGCCAGCTTGTTGAAGGCCGAGCGGTAAGCGTCCGCGCGGCCCGTGCGGCGCAGGGCGTAGGTATCGCACTGGACCTCGAAGAAGCGGCTCAGGGCATTCTGGGCGGGCATCAGCAGCAGCCCGAACAGGCTCAGCACCAGCAGCACCAAGGGCAGCGCGGCCGGGTCGTCGAAGGCGGAATAGCCCAGCCCGACGGCGGACCAGCGCAGGACCACATCCACCAGCCAGAGTCCGGTAGCGGTGAGTACCACGCTCAGCAGCACCATCTTGACCAGGTGCCGATGGACGTGATGTCCGACTTCGTGAGCGAAGACCACTTCGATTTCCTCGGGCGCGAAGCCGTCCAGCAAGGTATCGCCGAGCAGCACGCGGCGGCTCTTGCCCAGACCGGCCAGGGCGGCGTTCGCCTTCTTGGTCTCGGCGCTCAGGTGCAATCGATAAACGCCCTCGATATTCAGTCCGGTCCCATCGGCCAGCTTGCGCAGGCGGTCGAGCAGGTCCGGGTTGTCCAGACGGGTGACCTTGTAGAACAACGGCAAGATGAGCACCGGCAACAGACGGCCCAGCACCAGCGTGACCAGCAGGAAGCCAGCGGTCGCCAGCAACCACCACCAGGCTCCACCGTACCAGAGCAGGGCGTACAGCCCCAGCAGGAGGCCCAGCCCCAGCGGGCCGCCCAGCAGGTAGCCCTTGATGCGCTTCCAGAGCCAGCCGGCCAGCGTCTGGTTGCTCAGCTGAAAGCGATGTTCCAGCACGAAACCCGACCAGAAATCGAGCGGCAGCGACACGCATTCCAGCGCCGCGCCGAACAGGGCCGCCACCGCGATGAGCCGCAGCCAGCGGTCGTCGCCAACCCAGTCGTGCAGATAGGCTTCGAGCCGGGGACCGACAAGCAGCGCCGCGATCAGCAGCCCGACGACGTGCAGCGCCAAACCCAGCAGCGCGGCGGTCTGCTTCAGCCGGGAATAGCGCTTCACTTCGGGCGATGCGGCTTCGAGTCGGTCGGTCGCTTCGCTTACCGGGGCACTCATCGTTCTGTCGCCTCCAGGCAAAGGAATCGGGGCCGGTCCATTATACTCGAAAGCGCCGCTGGCAAATTGACCTGCGGCACATCGACGGGTAAGTTAGGTAGAGCAGCCCACACGCAGCCGCGTCTTCCGGGTTCCCGGCTCCAGCGGCCCGGCCCCGACTATCCGACGGGTTGGCGGTCAATCCGTTGCCTTTCCTGTCCCTGGGCTGGTGTGGCAGCCCCCAGATTCCACCGGAGGATGGCCCATGGACGTCGGGTTGTTGAAGAAACTGTTCGGCGCGGAGCAGCAGTGGTACGGCGCCTGCACCGTCATCATCGACGGCGAGGTCACCGTGCAAGCCGTGGGCACCGATGCCATCGGGGTCGGCGGCGCGAAATTCTACGCGCCGCGGACTATCAGCGGCCGGATTGCGGCGGAAGCCGTGTGTCTGCTGAAAGACGGCAGCGCCGTCGTGGTGCTCCAGCAGCAACGCACCAAATCGGCCACCGGCGAGGAAATCCTCAAGCAGACGCTAACCATCACCGCGCCGGAGCACGTGGTGGCCGTAGAGTTTACCGAGGCCGCGCCGGTCATTCTTCAAGGATTGGGAGTCGGCATGCCGGCGTTCAAGGTGCAGAGCAATCAGTCCGGTTTGCTGGTCCGGCCCAAGCCAGGCGTGCCGTGATACTGGACAAGAATCATGTAGGGTCCGCTGGGCGGACCATTGAGCCTGATTGAGCAGGCGTTCAATGGTCCGCCCAGCGGACCCTACCAGTTTCATTCGGCAGATATGCCGTTTGCGAAGCCGCCAGCGGCCTGCACTGGTTAGCGCAACGGCAGTTCGAGCCGGAAGCAGGCGCCGCCGCCCTTACAGCCGCTGCCCAGTGCCAGCTTGCCGCCGAGCAGTTTTGCCCAGCGCTGCGCCAGCGCCAACCCCAGGCCGACACCGCCTGCGATCACATCCGCGTTTTGACCGCGACGGAACGGCCGGAAGATCGAGCCGCGTTCGCTGAGCGGCACGCCCGGCCCGTGGTCCTCCACCTCCAGCACCAGACGCTTACCGCCTTCGACACGCGCCCGCAGCCAGACGCGCCGGTTCTCGGCGTCCTTGCTGTACTTGCAGGCGTTGTCGATCAGGTTGCCGAGAATCTGCTGCACCATGTTCACGTCCGTTTGCAGGGTGCAATCCGCGCCAGTTTCGTTCTCGACGACCAGTTCCTTCTCGCTCTGCTTGCACCGGCCTTGCCAGTCGTTTTGCACCTGGTCCAGCAGCGTCGGCAGAGCCACGGACGCTTTCTCCAGACGCGGCCGTTGCCGTTCGAGGCGCGAGAAGTCGAGGACGTTGCTCACCAGGCGGTTGAGGCGGTCGGTTTCGGAGTGCAGCGTTTGCAGGTAGTCGGCCTGGCGCTCCGGCTGGACCAGGCCGCCGGCCAGCATGTCGAGGTAAAGCCGCAGCGTGGTCAGCGGGGTGCGCAGTTCGTGCGTGACGGCGGAGACGAAGCGGATGCGCCGTTCGGACAGCGTCAGCAGCGACGAGCCGCCCAGGCCGACCGCCGTCAGGGCCACCAGCGCCGCCAGCCAGGACAGGCCCAAGCCCAGGCGCAGCGGCGTCAGGCCCAGCGGTTCCGGCGCGGGCGGCGGGCCGGGTTCGATTTCGACCGGCAGCGCCGTCATCGTGCGTTCGGGGCGAGCCGGCAGGGCGTCCCGCTGTGGCGCGAACTTCGCCTCGGGAAACACCTCGCGGACCTGCTCGGCCAGCACGATTTGCAGCCGAGACCAGTCGAGCAGGATGCCCTGACAGACCTGCTTGTCGCCGATCTCGACGACGCGGCCGACCAGCAGGCGTTCCTCACCGTCCTCGGGCGTGACCCAGAGCGGCACCATGCCGCCGACCTTGACGACCGTCTTCTGGCTCGGCGTCGGCCGCAGCGGCGACTTGGAGAACCAGGCTTCACCGTTGCGGAACGTGTTATAGGCGAAAGCCGTCGTTTCTTCCTGCTGCATTTGCAGCTTGCCCTGCATCTCCTTCTTGTTCTGGTCCTGAACGATCTGGCGGTTATAGAAGTCGTTTTCCTTTTGCCCGCGCGAAGTAAAACCACTGGCCTGCTGGCCGGCCTGCTGCGGGAGAAAGTTGTTCAGCGATTTGACGATCTGCTCGCGGAGGCCGGGGTCTTCTTGATTCGGCGCGAACGGTTGGGCTGGCGCCTGGTTGCTGGGATTGGAGTATGGGTTCGGTTCCAGGATGACGTCGTTGACGCGACGCTGCTCGTCGCCGCGCTGCTTGACCCAGGACATCAGCTCTTTCGGGTTGACGCAGCCGGCCATCTGCAAGCGCAGCTGCTCGCGGGCCTCGGTGATGTTGTCGAGCGGCGCTTTCACCTGCGGGTTTTCGAGAATCTGGCAAAGCTTCTGCGACAGCACCTGCGGCGAGCCCCAACCCTGTTCGACATCGACCTGGAAGTGCAGCAGCATCCACTCGGGCAGTTCCTCGTTGACCAGCGGCGACGGCAGGACGACCTGGCCCGGCTGAAAAGGCTTGCCGTCGTTGTGGAAGACGACCGACGGCGCGTAGACGGCGCTGTAGTGGTGGTAGGGCCGGCTGTCCTCGCGGGCCAGGATCGGCGCGATGCGGTTATCCAGCTGCCAGAGGGCTGGCCGCAGCTGCGCGTCGCGCTCGGCCAGCAGGCGGGCGTCGAGTTGCTCCTGTTCCAGGCGCAGCACCGCCAAGGTCACCCAGCCCAGACCGCCCGTAACCAGGCCGGCAATGATCAGGAAGGCAGCCAGTGCGATAGCCTTGCGGCGGAGCCAGGTATTCATCGTTCTCTCCGAACGCATACTTGCGAAGCCGCAAGCGGCCTATTTCTTCTGCTTGCCGTTGACGGTTTCCAGCGGCATCAGGTCGGGGCCAGCCATGTAGCCTTGCGCCCGTACGGTGAGGATTGCTTCGGGCGTGTCCTTGCCGGAGGGGTCGCGCAGCTTGGCGCGGAGCCGGGCGACGTGCATGTCGATGGTGCGGGTTTCGACGCCCTCGCCGCCGATGCCCCAGACGCGGGTGAGCAGCTCTTCGCGCGACACGGCGCGGGTGCGCTGGGCCACGAGGAAGCTGAGGATCGCCGTCTCGGTTTCGGATAGCTCGCCGCGTTCCTGCTCCGACCAGCGGACCTCGCGGCGCTGGAAATCGATGGTCGCATGGCACAGCTTCGCGCCGGTCACTTCCGCCGGCCGGTCCACGGAACGGCGCAGCACGGCTTCGACGCGCGCGAGCAGTTCGCGGGCCGAGAACGGCTTGACGACGTAGTCATCCGCGCCCATCTTGAGGCCGCGCACGCGGTCGTCCTCGGTGCCGCGCGCCGTCAGGATGATGACCGGCAGCGTCGGCCGAATCTTGCGCAGGTCGGCCAGCACTTCCAGGCCGTCTTTCTTGGGCATCAGCAGGTCGAGCAGCACCAGATCGACGCCGACGCGCACGGCTTCTTCCAGGCCGCGCGCGCCGTCAGCGGCCTCGGTGACGTGAAAGCCGCTGGCACGCAGCAGGTCGCAGACGCCGCGGCGGATGGCGGGCTCATCTTCCACGACGACGATGCGGGTGGTGGTCATTGGCGCTGCCCGTAATCAGTTACAGCCGAGCAACGCCCCTCTCCCCTGGCGGGAGAGGGGTTGGGGTGAGGGG
>JAEUIF010000903.1 GCA_016795185.1 Planctomycetia bacterium
CGGCGTCGATGCTCTCCTGCGGATCGACGATGCGGTCTTCCCGGCCCACGACCAGCAGGGTCGGTTGACGGACCTCGGCCAGCCGGTCGCGCACCCGATGTTCCATCGTGCCCCGAATCGTGCGCAACAGCCCCGTGCGCCAGCGGCGGTTCCCGAATTGCCGCCCGTAGTATTCGATCACTCCAGGGTCCAGGTTCTGCCCATCGTGGAAGACGCTGCCGACCAGCGAGTGCGGATCGGTGCGGCGCACACCGTCCACCAACGGCAAGCTCTCCTCGGCGGTCAGCCCCGAAGGGCACAGCAGCACCACGCGGTCCACCAGGTCCGGATAGCGGGCGGCATACTCCACGGCGATCTTGCCGCCCAGGCTGTTCGCCACCAGATGAAAGGGCGGCGTCTGGACGTAGTCTTCCAGGTAGCGGTGCAGCTGCGCCACGAGGTACTCGACATCAATCGGAAGACCTTCGGCGATGCGCCGATGGAGCCCCATCCCTTCGTAGACGAGCAGATTGGGCAAATACACCTCGAAGTGCCGACGCCAGACCTCCAGGTTGCAGAACCAGCTCTCCGCCTGTTCCGCCATCCCGTTGATGAGAATCAACGGCGGCCGGCGGCCGTAGCCGCGGTTTGGGCCTTGCGACGGTCGGGAAGGCAAAGTGGCACGCAGCACGATGGACGCTCCTTTCGCACGTCAGGGTGATAGTGCCCGCCAGCGGGGACGAGGCCCCGTCAATCGCCAATTCTCGCAGTCGGATGTAACGGGCGGCGCAACGTCCGGTGAAGATGCCATGAAACCGTCCCCAGACCGCGCGGGCGGTGCAATCGTCGTGTCCGCTCGGCGGCCAGTGGCGTTGCGGCGCTAACCGTGCTAAAAATGAAAGTAGGCCGGCATTCGCCGCGACGCAGCGTCTCGCCCATCCGAGGTCCCCCTATGGTCGATCCCGCGCGATTGAGCGCCCGGTTGGCGCAATTGCGTCAAATGGGCGGCCCGCCGTTCGTGCAAAAGATGATCGCCCTGTTCGTGGAACACACGCCGCCGCGCCTGGCCGGTATCCGCCAGGGGTTAGCGCAGGGCGATCTCGCCGCCGTCGAGTTCGCCGCCCATTCGCTCAAATCCAGTGCCGGCAACCTGGGGGCCGATCGCGTCCAGGAACTGGCCCAGGAAATCGAATCGTTGGCCGCCGCTCGTCAGGGAGACACGTTGCCCACCCTGGCTGTCGAGTTGGGGACCGAACTGGACGCCGTCATCGCCTGGCTCAAGCAACAAGTGCAGGAGTCGGAGGCATGAAGAAGATCGCGGTCGTTGAAGACAACCCGGACAATCGCATGCTGGTGCAAGCCATTCTCGAAGACCAGTATGAGCTGTCGGAATACGAATCGGGCCGGCAAGCGCTGGACGGACTGCGCATCGACAAGCCGGACCTGGTGCTGCTCGACATTTCATTGCCGGAACTGGATGGCCCCGCCGTGTTGCGTGAAATGCGCGCCGATGCCGGGCTGCGCGACCTACCCGTGATCGCGCTCACGGCGCACGCGATGGCGGGCGACCGCGAAAAATACACGGGCATGGGCTTCGACGAGTACGTCACCAAACCCATCGTGGACGAAGCGGTCCTGCTGAATGCCATCGCCCGCCTGCTGGCGAGAAAACCGCTGTGAAAATTCTGATTGCCGAGGACGATCCAGTCTCGTGCGAAGTGCTCGCCACGGTGCTGACCCAATTGGGGCATGACGTGGACGTTACGCGCGACGGCGACGCGGCTGCCGCTCAACTGCTGTCGTCCGAGGCACCGCCGCTGGCCATCCTCGACTGGATGATGCCCGGCCGCACCGGGCCGGAAGTTTGTGCCCAGGTCCGCGCCAGCGGCCAGCCGCGCATGCCCTACCTGATCTTGCTCACGGCGCGCGGGGGCGCGGAGAACATCGCCGGCGGCCTGAAGAGCGGCGCCGACGACTACATTGTCAAGCCCTTCGACCCCGATGAACTCGAAGCGCGCGTGGGTGTGGGCATTCGCATGCTGCGAATGCAGACGGCGCTCGCCGATCAGGTCGAGGAACTCCAGGCGGCCCTGCGCCAGGTCAAGCAGCTGCGCGGCCTGCTGCCGATCTGCGCCTGGTGCAAGAAGGTGCGCGACGACCGCAACTACTGGCAACAGGTCGAGACGTACATCAGCGCACACACCGACGCCCAATTCACCCACAGCATGTGCCCGGATTGCTTCGAGAAGACCTTGCAAGAAATGTGACCGACTCGGAGAGCTATGCCATGTCGGCCTTCGCGAAAATGTCCGCCGGGCTGGGCCTGGCGGTGTTCCTGGTGGCGGCCCTCGGCGTCGCCTCGTTCCTCAGCCTGCGCCGCTCGCTCGACGACGCCCGCCAGGTCAAGCACACGCACGAAGTGCTGGAAGCCATCCAGGAAACGCTGTCGCAGCTCAAGGACGTTGAGACCGGGCAGCGCGGCTACGTCATCACCGGCGACGACGAGTACCTCGAACCGTACCGCGCCGCGCGGCACAGCCTTGACGCCAACCTGGCACGGCTCCGGCAGCTGACGGTCGACAACACCGGGCAGCAGCGCCGGCTCGACGAACTGGAACCACTCATTGCCCGGCGACTCCAGCTCGCGCACGCGGCCGTCGAAACGCGGCGCAACCACGGTTTCGAAGCGGCCCGCGACCTGATCCGCGGCGACGCCGGCCGCCAGGCGATGGAGGCCGTCCGCAAGTTGGTCGGCGCGATGGCCGACGAGGAACGTGCCCTCCTGGCGATCCGCTCGGGCGACGCCGAACGGGCCTTTCGTTTGGCGACCGGCGTCATCGTCGGCGGCAACCTCGTCTCCCTGTTGCTCGTGGCTTGGTCGGCGCGCACCGTTCGCCGCGACAACCTGCGCCGCGAGGAAGCTCAGCGCCAGCTCAAGCAGCAAACGCGCACGCTGGAGTCCATTCTGCACAACATGAACGAGGGCGTGGCCGTCGCCGACCAGACCGGCCGCTTTCTCCACTGGAACCCCGCGGCCGAGCGCATCCTCGGCATGGGGGCGACGGACACCGAGGTGCAGGGGTGGTCGTCGCACTACGGCATTCACGCGGCGGACGGCGCCTCGGTCTTCCCGCCCGAACAGCTGCCGCTGGCGCGGGCGATCCGCGGCGAATCGTCCACCGACGTGGAAATGTTCATTCGCAACAGTCGGGTCCCGCAGGGCATCTGGATCAGCGGCACCGGGCGGCCGATGCGCGAAAACCACGGCGCCCCGGTGGGCGGGTTGGTGGTCTTCCGCGACATTACCGAACGCAAACAGTCGGAACAGGCCCTGCGCGAAAGCGAGGAGCGCCTGCGCCTGCTCCTGACCAACACCCACCAGGCGTTTATCAGCATCGACGCGCAAGGCCAGGTCGAGGAATGGAACCCCCAGGCGGAAGCGATCTTCGGCTGGGCGCGTGCCGAAGCACTAGGGCGCGAATTGGCCGCGCTGATCGTGCCGCCCGCCCGCCGCGAGGCCCATAACGCTGGCATGCGGACCTTCCTGCAAACCGGGCGCGGCCCGATCCTGAACCGCCCCGTCGAGTTGACCGCCTTGCGGCGCGATGGCCAGGAGTTCCCGGTCGAGGTCATTGTCTGTGCGATTCCCTGGAAAGGCTCGCACCTGTTCGGGGCGTTCCTCAACGACATCAGCGAGCGCAAGCGCACCGAGGAGGAACTGCGCGAAAGCCGCCGCAATCTGCTCAACCTGAACCAGGCGCTGGTGCGTCGTCTGGGCAAGCAAATGCCCGACGGCCCGCTCCGCGACGGCGGCGCACCGCACGTCACGGCGGACGCGGCGGTGGCCGCCAATGCCGAGCGGTTGCAGGCGCTGCGCGACACTGGCTTGCTCGACAGCCCCTCCGAGCCCGCGTTTGACCGCTTGACCTCGCTGGCCGCCCAGGTCCTGCGCGCGCCGGTCGCCCTGGTCTCCTTGGTGGACCAGCGTCGGCAGTTCTTCAAGAGCGCGTACGGGCTCGGCGAGCCCTGGGCCTCGCGCCGCGAGACCCCGCTGTCGCATTCGTTCTGCAAGGAAGTGGTCGCGACCGAGCAGCCGTTGGTCGTGGAGGACGCGCACCGCGATCCGCGCGTTGCCACCAATCGCGCCGTGCCCGAACTGGGCGTTGAGGCCTACCTGGGCGTACCACTGACGACATCCGAGGGCCACGTGCTCGGCAGTTTCTGCGTGATCGACACGCAGCCGCGCCACTGGACCGAAAAGGAAATCGAACTGCTGACCGATCTCTCCTCTTCGGTGATGGCGGAGATCGAATTGCGCCGCCATGCTTCCCGCTGGAATTCGGCGATGGCCGCGCTGCTCGAAACCCAGGAACGCTTGAACTTGGCTGCCGAGGCCGGTCAGATCGGCACCTGGGACGTGAACCTACGCACGGGCGACCTGATCGGCTCGGCCCTGCATGCCCGCATGGTGGGTCGCGCCGACGCGGACGCCCCGCGCAACCTCGACGACTGGTGGCGCTGCGTCCACGATGACGACCGCGACCGGGCGCGGCAGGAGTTCGACGCTGCCGTCACCGAACGCTCGGCTTTCGACATGGGTTTTCGCGTCGTGCGCCCCGACGGTGAAGCGCGCTGGCTGACCAGCCGCGGCATCGTGTTGCGCGACGACTCCGGCCAACCGCTGCGGGCCACGGGCGTCATCCTCGACGTGACCGAACGGATGCGCTTCGAGGCGAAGCTCCAGAAGGCCAAGGAAGCCGCGGAGGCGGCCAACTACGCCAAAAGCGAATTTCTCGCCAACATGAGTCACGAGCTGCGCACGCCGCTCAACTCGGTCATCGGTTTTTCAAACATCCTGCTCAAGAACAAGGCTGGCAACCTGCGCGAGCAGGAATTGACCTACCTCGGGCGCATCCTCGACAACGGCAAGCATCTGCTCGGCCTCATCAACACCGTACTCGATCTCTCCAAGGTCGAAGCCGGCCGCGCTGAATTGGACCTGAGCGAGGTCAACTTGCGTACCCTGGTTCCGGAAACGCTGCACGAACTGGAAGGCCGGGTGCTAGGCCGCGACGTGCAGCTGGTGGCCGACCTGCCGGAATCCCTCGCGACGCTGCACGCGGACGCCGTCCGGCTCAAGCAAGTCCTCATCAACCTGGTGGGCAATGCTCTGAAGTTCACCGAACGGGGTTCGGTGACCGTGGCCGTCGTCGCCGATTTGCCCGACAGTCAGCAACCCAGCCGCATCGACGTGATCGACACCGGCATCGGCATCCCGACGGAGAAGCTCGACACCATTTTCGAGGCGTTTCGCCAGGCCGAAGCCGGCACCGAACGCAAGTATGGAGGCACCGGCCTCGGTCTGACCATTTCGCGGGCGCTGTGCGACCTGATGGGCTACCGGCTCGTGGTTCGCAGCGAGGTGGGGCGCGGCTCGACCTTCAGCATCCTGCTCAGCGCCCAGGCGCGTCCACCACACCGGCATCGTCGTCCCTCGCGCGACTCCGCGACCGGCATGACGCTGCGGCACGTCCTCGCACCTTCGGACGCGCAGCCCCAGCTGCGCGACAAGCTGATCCTGGTCATCGACGACGAGGCCGACTCGCGCGTGCTACTCACCCAGTGCCTGACCGGCCTGGGTTGCCGGGTGGTGACCGCCCACGGCGGCGACGAGGGGTTGCGGAAAGTTCAGGAAGTACGCCCGGACGTGATCACCCTGGACCTGCGCATGCCCGACGTGGACGGTCATGAAGTGCTGCGCCGTTTGCGGGAAGACCCAGCCTCGGCCGCCACGCCTGTGCTGGTCGTCAGCATCGAAGCGAGCGACCACGCCCCCCTGAAGCAACTTGGCCAGGCTGCGGGCCAGGGCCGCGTGGAATTGCTGGACAAGCCGTTGACCGCGGAACGCCTGGCCGAGGCGCTGGGCCACTGTCTGCTCGCGGAATAGCTCACTGGGTCGGCGGGTTCGCCGCCGACTGGTTCGCTTCCGGCAAGCCGACGCGGTCGCCCCAGAGGCGGACAATCATCTCGAGCAGCAAAGGCCGTAATAGTCGCTGCACCGGCGGCGCGTCGGCGGGGCGGCCGGCCGACAGTTCGCCGCAAACCGCTTCAAAGATGCTCTGAAATTGCTCCAGGCTCAGATTGGCCTGGCGCAGCACCCCCTCGTAGGCGTCGAACCGCGCCAGCCATTCGAGTCCGGCTCCGGCGGCGAACTCGCGAAACAACGCGCGGCTGCGCTCCTCCGCTTCGCTCCCCGCGCGGCCGCTGGGCGCATGGCGACGCCAGGCATCGGCGCGCCGCAGCGAGTCCTGCACGCAACTGGTCAAGGTTTCGGTGGCCAGGTCGATCTTACTCAGGTAATTGTCGGCCCCTGCTTGCAGCAATTCGGCGGCGATTTCCGGCGTCGCCTTGCCCGACAGGGCGATGATCGGCACGATTGGGTCGAGTTGCCGCAGCTTGCGCAGGCAGCTGAGCCCGTTGCCGCGCGCCAGGTGGTAGTCGAGCAGCACGATTTCCTGGCGGGAACGCTCGAACTCGGCGACAGCGCCGTCCTCGTTGTCGATGCAGGTGATCGCGAAGGCGAACTGCGGCAGGGCCGTCAGCTGCTGGGCGGTCAACGCCTGCTGCATCAGGTCGTCTTCGATGTGCAACAGTGGCACGGTCCGTGGAGTCATGGCGTTCCCCTAGGAAGTCAGTCCGAACGCGCGGACCACGCGGTTGAACAGGTTCGGCCCCTTCTGGGGCAATGGACGCAGATCGAGCAAAGGGCGGATCAGGGCCGTGATATCCGCCAGGACCCGCGAACTCGGTGCCTGAATGCGCAGCGGCTGGCCGCTGTTGACGGCCTCGCTGACGGCGGCATAGTCGTTGACGACCGTTTGCAAGCTGGCGACGTGCAGGTGCTGCGCCAGCTCTTCGGCCGTAAAACCCTTCATCTGCGCGTTGTAGCGGTTCACGACGATCACTTGCTTGCTCGACGGCACCCCGCGCAAGTGCAAGGCGTCCCGCACCATCTGCACGGCGCGCACGGACGGCAGCTTCTGTTCCATGACCAGCACGATCTTGTCGGCGCTGGCCAGCGCCTCGAAATACAGGTCGTCGTAGGTGCAGGGCACATCGAGCACCACCACGTCGGCCAGCGGTTTCAGGTACTGGACGACCCGCATCATGTCCGGCGCTGCCGGCACGGTCGAAGAAATGGCTTCCTGCGGTCCCGGCAACAGGTACAGGTTGTCGCACACTGGCGTGAGCGCCTGGCGCACGGTTTCGACATCCAGGTCAGCCAGGTTGTCGAGCAGGTGGAAGAGCGTGACGCGCGGTTCGAGGTTGAGGTGGGTGGCAAGCACGCCGAAGCGCACGGCCAGTTCCGCCAGGATGCACTCGCGCTGCATCGTCGTGGCGATCTCGTAAGCCAGGTTCACCGCGATGGTGCTGGCCCCCGCCGCGCCGCTGGCACCCGCCACTGCAATGAGGGTCGTCTGCCGGGGGACGAAGCCGAACTCGCGCGCGATCCAGTCCAGCGCCGCCTTGAAGTCGTCGGACTCGAAGGGCACGGGCACCGCGAAGGCTGCCCCCGCGCGCAGCGCGCCGAGGAACAGCTGCCGATCGCTGTTCGCGTCGCGCAGCGCCAGGATCGGCTGGCCGGGAAACGCGCTGCTCAGCCGTTGCAACTGCGGCAGGTCATCGAGCGTTCGCAGGTGAATGAGGAACAGGGCGTGCTCGCCCTTCTCGAACTTGACACCGCGCAGCGCGCTGTCCACATCGCGGAATTCACCTTGCACGCAGACGAGCTGGTTGGACAGTTCGCGCCGCACCAGGTTGCGGAGACTATTCTCTCGCCCAACCCAGGCGTCGCCGCACCCGACCAGGATGACGTTCAGCGGGTACATGGAGAGGTTCCTTGCCGGCGCGGACGGCCGCGCGTGCAGCTTCTCAATTCTTCCAGGACTCCCTGAGAACAACGCAAACTACGGCCGCAGGCGCGCCGCGAATGTACCGCCGGCGCGGCCGACTATTCATGCTCTCTCCAGTCTGCCATTGGTTTTACTTGCCGGCAACCGATTTCGCGAAACGGTACAGCCCTTTGCCCGTGGGAGTGTGCGTCATCAGGTACGCTTCGCCCTGTTCGTCCTCGCCGAACGACAGCACGGGCAGCGTCCGGTCCTTGATGGGCCGGTTGGCGGTCACGCGCTTCTTGGCTTCGTCGTATTTCAGCGCCCAGATTTTGCCGCTGACGTAGTCGGCATACAGATAATGGCCTAACAGTTCCGGCAGCCGGGGACCGCGATAGACCACGCCGCCCGTGATCGATTTGCCGATGTCGTGATGGTATTCCCAGATCGGGTCGATCAAATCGGAGCGCGGCCCCACTCCCGGGGCACTGAACGGATGCAAGGACTCGCGCAGCTTCCAGCCGTAGTTGCCGCCCGCCCGGATGATGTTGATTTCCTCGTACAGATTTTGCCCGACTTCTCCGGCCCAGAGCTGGCCAGTCTGGCGGTCGAAGGCCATGCGCCAGACGTTGCGCAGGCCATAGGCGAAAATCTCGGGTGCCACGTCAGCCTTGCCGACAAAGGGATTGTCCTTCGGGATGGCGTAGTTATTGCCGTTTTCCTTGCGGTCCACGTCGAGGCGCAGCACCTTGCCGAGCAGCGTCTTCAGGTTCTGTCCGTTGTTGAAGGGATCGTTCGCCGCACCGCCGTCGCCGTGGGTGACGTAAAGATAGCCGTCCGGCCCGAAGCAGATGGTGCCACCGTCGTGGTTCCAGAATGGCTTGGTGAAGCGCAGAATCTCTTCCTCGGAGTTTGGATCGGCGCGGTTTGGATCGTCCTTGCTGACGCGGAAGCGCGAGACCACGTTTTGCAGCTTGGCCTTGCGCGGCGTGTAGAAGACGAAGAACTCGCCGTTCGACTTGAATTTGGGATGGAACGCCAGGCCCAGGAAACCTTCTTCGTTCTGGTTATCGCTGTAAACGCAGCGGTCCTGCAAATCCAGGAAGACGCTCGTCTTCGTCGCTTTCTGGTCATTGGGAAACACATGAATGACGCCGTGCTGCGTCGGCACGAAGACGCGGTTGCTGCCGTCGCCCGCGTGGGTGAGCAGGATCGGCCGCAGCTGGACGATCTGGCCCTTTTCGTTCATGCCGGTCCAGCCGCTCCATTGCAAATCGGGGAAAGCCAGTTCGGTTTCGATGGGCAAGGGCGTATCATCAACCTCGAAACCGGGCACCTGCGTGGGCACGGCCGAGAGCGTGCCCGCCTTGCGGTCGAGCACCAGGAGGTGCTTGCGCGTGGGATCGAGGCACACGTCGGCGGTCAGTGGTCCTGCTGGGAGCGCGACTGGTGCTTCGCCGGGGCGTGGAATCGCGAACAGCTTGCCGTTCTTGGCGTCGGCGATGAAGAGCCGGCCGAACATGTCCCAGGCCAGGTCATCGCCGCTGCCCAGGCCACTCGCCACCTTTTCCGCCTTGCCGTCGGCAACTTTGACACGATGCAGCTCGCCGCTGCTTTCATCAACGACCAGCAGATGGGACTGACCGTCGAGGACCAGGCCGCGCGGGGTGTGCAAGCCCGGCCAGCGCTGGCCATCGGTCACCACGGCAACCTTGCCCTTCGGCGGTATGCGATAAATCGCCGCGCCCTTGCCCTTCAGATCGCCGAGGTCGGCGACGAAGAGCGTGCCACTTTCCGGATCGACGGTCAGCTTGCCTAATGACGATGGCGGATTCGGAAAAGCGTTGGCCGGGGTGTAAACGTCGGCCTTGCCCTTGCGGTCGATGCGCCAGACGCGGTCCTTGTCGGCGACGTACAGCCAATCCTGGTGCGCGGCCAAAGCGCGGGGATCGTCGAAGCCATCGGCGAACGGGACCGCCTGGTCCTTTTCCAGCACCAGCACTTTGCCAGTGCCCGCCTTGCCCGCTTCGCCGCTGACGGCGATGAAGACCTTGCCGCCCGCGCCGACTGCCACGGCGACGGCATCCTTCAGACCCGCAACCAGCGGTTTCACGGGTTGCTGGCCGAACGTCGCGGAGGACACACTCAGCATGACGAGCAGTAAGCCCAGGACGCGCGACATGGCAAATCTCCGGAATGACCGAGTTCAATAGGGAGTATCTTTCTATGAGTTGAGGCCGCGGTCAAGCGTGCGGGTTATTCCATTCGCGACAACGCTGCGCAGTCGCCAGCGAAAACGACTACCCGGGCGGCTTCACAGAGCCGCTTGACCGTTGACCATGAGCGGGTTGCCCCCGCCGACCGCGTGTGCTTCAATGAGTAGGCCGTTCCGAAGGTGTGCGGAACGCTGCCCTTTCCTGGACGATCCAGCGCGAGTCTTGGTCTCGTGAAGGGCGAAGTGGGAGAACCCATGAAGCCCCTGGCTCGACTGGTTGCCTGGTGGAAGCGAGCGCCGGCCTCGTCCGGTTCGCTGGCCGCCTACGATCTGACCTGTCCGTGCGGCCAATCTTGCCAGGGGGCACGGCAGCTGAAGCATCAGGCGCTCCGGTGTCCCCGCTGCCAACGGGCCCTGTTCGTGCTGCCGCTGAGTCCCCTGCCAGCCGTGCGTGGCGGGAGTGCAGCGCCGGGCAACGCGCGTTCCATGCGTCGGGTCTGGCTGGCGCCCTTGCTGGCCGGCGGCCTGACCTTCGTCGTGGTCGTGGTGCTGTTCGTCGCGTGCTGGAATTCGCTGGTTCCCGGCCGCGCTTCAAGCGCGGCGGGTACGCGCCCCGCCGGCACCATCGAGCAGCACGTGGCCATCGGCCGAAAGGCCCTGCAAATCGGCGATTTCAATCTGGCCCGGGACGAATTGACCTCGGCGCGGGCGCTGGTCCTGGCCGATCCGGCGAGCGTGTCGGCGGACGACCGCCGACAGTTACAACAGTTGCACCGTCAAGCGGCGCTGCTGGTCGATTGGCCCAAGGATTCACTGGAACAAATCCTGCTGCGCCTGGCCCCGCTGCGCGACGATGAATGGCAGGCGGTCATCGGCAAGTATTGCGGCAAGGTTTTTGCCTTCGACCTGGAGGCGCGGCGCGACGCCGCCCGTCAGTACCAGGTACGGTTCACTCGCCTGGCGGGACGCCTGAATCTGCGCCTCGACCCGCACGACCTGGTGCTCTTTCAGCACTTGCCGCTGGACAATCCCCAGCGTCTCTGGTTCGCCGCCCGCCTGGCCGATGTGAGGCGCGAAGCGCCCGACCGCTGCATCATCCGGCTCGATCCGAACGACGCTGTCTTGCTAACCGATGTGAACCCCCTGGCGCTCGGAGCCCAGGTGCCAGACGCCCATCTGGTGTTGCAGAGAAAATGGACGGCCGAACTGCCGTAGTGATTCAACAGGACCGACTCCGTCATGATTGCACAAATCACCGTGCGCGAACTGGACCGCATTCTGAAGGCCGGCGAAGCCGTCCTGCTGCTCGATGTACGTCAGCCCGAGGAGCATTCCCTGGCAGCGCTGCCGAACAGCGTGCTGATTCCGTTGCACCAGTTGCCGCAGCGCTTTGCCGAGGTCCAGCCGCCGCCCGACGCGCAGGTCGTGGTCTACTGCCATCACGGCGTCCGCAGCCTGCGCGGTGCGGCGTTTCTCGCTCAGCAGGGGTTCGAGCGCGTCGCCTCCCTGGCCGGCGGCATCGACGCCTGGTCGCGCGAAATCGACCCGCGTGTACCCTGCTACTGAACGAGCGTCGAGCGAAATGAAGAATTGGCGAATAACCGCCGGGACCGGCTGACAGCGAGCCCAGCCTCTGGCATGATAACTACAGATCAAGTTCCCGCAGGCGGCCCACGGAGATTTCCAAGCTTCTCCCCCGCCTCTGTGACGGGAAAACCCTCTGACCCGGCTCACTCATCGGGCTCTTCCGATTGTCTGGCTCCCTGAGACGCCAGTCGGGCTACCGAAGGATTGGCTGTCATGTCCGTTCGACCGTTCGAGACGCCGCTCGGAGCTTCCGGGGTCCGTCCACCGGAGGTGGTCTGCTGGGAGGCGCTGGACCCCAAGAGCGACGAAGTCCGGCAAGCGCGCACGCTGTATAAGCAGTGCCTGGCCGCCGACGAACGCATTCCCTGGCGCTGGATCAAGCAATCGCTGGCGGGGCGTTTGAACTGGCGCTGGGATGAATGGACCTGCCATTTGCTGCTCGCCGGCTTGCGCCAGCGCTCGGCGCGGCCGGTGCTCGGCTTCACCTACGGGGCGCACATCCCCGATTTCGGCGGGTATCTGAGCTACATCGCGGTCGATCCCCGGCAACGCGGGCGCGGGCTCGCGGCCCGGCTGCTGCGCCTGCTGGTCCAGCTGCTCCGCGTCGATGCCGAATGCGCCGGGGTGCCGTTGCCGTTCGTCATCTGGGAGAGCCGTCAGCCCGCGCCGAATGCCAGCTTGGCGGACCATGCCATCTGGCGCGCCCGCCTGCGTCTATTCGGGCAGGTCGGCGCGTACCACATTGAAGGGTTGGAGTTCCTCGCCCCGAACTTCGCCGAGCAAGACGGTCCGCCCGTGCCCTTGCAGCTTTTCCTGCTGCCCGTCGATGCACCGCTCGCGGCGTTCGACGAGGACACCCTGCTGCGGGTGGCCAGCGGCCTGCACCGGCGAGTCTACGGCGTGAAGGAGTCGAGCTGGCTCCGGCTGGAAGCCGACGCGCCGCTTCTCCGTGCCTTGAAGGTCAGTCGTTGACCGGCACGGGTTCGTCGGGGAACCAGCGGCTTTCGCGACCGCGCCCATCCACGGCCGTGATCCAGTAGACTTGTTGTGGCTGCCCGCCAACATCCGTGAACCGCACGTCCTGGACGAGTGCGGCGGCTTCGCGCGTGTACGGAGAGTTGAGTAGCGTCCACGGCCCGCCCGGACGTTCCGCACGATAGATGCGGTAACCGCGGACGTCGGGGGCGTTCGCCGCCGTCCAGCGGACCAGATTGCGGTTCGCTTGCCGTTCCACTCTCATTTCTGTCGGCAGGGCCGGCGCTGTTTCAGGTCGGTAACGACGCAACCCCTCCCGCAGCGCCAGGTCGATGTGGAATAGCGGGGTAATTTCGACCCAGTTCAGCGAGCGTCCTACCTGTTGCTGGGCGTGGAAGCAGGCTTCGGTCAGACCGACGCTGCCCCGGTCGCTGGCCCGGCTCAGCAGTCCCAGGTACGGCCCGGGCGACCAGGCTTCCCAGCTTTGGTCGTGCGTCTGCGCCCGGAAGAAATTGGCGCGATACGAACTGGGAACCTGGTTCACAGCGCCTTCAGTGCGATGACACAGGTCGGCGTTCACATCCACGCAGTCGGCGTAGCGGCCGAACGCCACGGGATGCAGCCAGAGGTCTTCGTTGCAGGCGAGTTCGATGATGCGCAGGTAAAAATCGCAGGTGTTCAGGTAATGCAAATCGGTGACACCGGGGCTATCGGGGAAGGCTGGATAGGCCCGGAAGCCCTGCCGTCCCAGATCGAGCAGCGCCGCGGAGCGGGCGCAGTCGCGATAGTAGGCCAGCAAGTCGCGATCATCGGCGCGGCGAGCGCCGTGCATGCCCGCGAGGATGGAGCCCACCTGATGATTGAACGCGGTATTGAAGCAATCGATGTAGGGAAAGCCGTTGGCGTCCACCCGCCCGTTGAACTGCCGCTGCGCCCGGCCGATGGCCAGGCAGATGCGGTCCAGTCGCGCTGATGGTTCGCCCAGAGCCGCCAGACCAAATAGCGGACTCGCGCCGTAGGAGAGGTTCCAGGGATCGAGTGGCCCGGAGCCGCGCCCCTTATCGCCCTGTTGGAGCGGCACGGTCCCGCCCTGCGTCAGTTCGGCGCGTGCCTGGTTGGCCGCGTTCAACCAGGACTCGGTCTGTTCGTCCGCCGCCTTGTTGTTGTCGGTCAGCAGTTTCTTCAGTTCGGCGGCGTCATCGAGCGTGTACAGCCGGCCGGCTTCCTGCATCCAGCTGCGCGAATGCAAGCGTGGGAACTGGCCCATCAGCGTTTTCAGCCGTTGATGCAGATCCACCGTGGCGATGCCCGGTTCGTCGACAACGGCAGTCAGCGGTTGCATGTGCGGCCGGCTCGCTTCCCACAAGTCATCCTCGTTGACTGCTTGGGAAAAGACATACCGCACCTGGCCCCAGAAGGCGCGCAAGTCCTGGCTCCTGGCCCCGGCGGTGCGCTGGAAGTCACTCGCTCCGTGGACGGCCACCTCGCCCGCCGGCCCCAGGTCGATGCCGCGGGTGCCGGACTGCACGTAAGGAATCGGCAACAGGCTGAGGCCCGACTTGCCGTTGACGAGCGTGGCGTGAAACTGGCCTTGCGAAGTGCGGGTCAAGTGCCGCACGCCGGCCGGCACCTGGACGACGCGCTGCTCGGACGCTGTGTGGCCCAGCACCAGCTTGCCAGCGAGCAGATCGTTGACGCTTGCGCCGACCACCTCTCCGGGTTCCATCGCGTCGGGAAATAGGCGTTCCGTCTGTACGAACATGTGCCCGGCGCGCGGCACGAGGTAGGTGAACTCGGCGTTGTCGGGCAGTCCCTTCGGGCCGATTCGCACGACTAGCTTGGCGAACAACGGCCCCGCGCCGAAACGCAGGTCGCGGACTTCGATCTGCTCGGGTTCGTCGTAGGAAAGCTCGCTGGTGCGCGCCACGCTCAGGTCGGCGCGTTGCCGGCGCAGCGACAACCGGGGGCCCAGGCAGCCGTCGGGAAGTGAAACGTTGCCCAGCGTCGTTTGCAAGCCAGCGATGGACCCGGTGTACGGGCCTTCGGTCCAGAAACTGAGTTGCAGATCGTTGCCGGTCAGCGTGACCCGTCCGTTTTCCTGTTTCAGCGGCAAGGCCGTCAGCTGTTTGCCGGGATTCTCCCCGCGCACCAGTACAAACTCCTGCCGTTCCCAGGGGCGCAGGTTCACCGGGAAGTAGAGGTGCATCCGGCTGATGCCGCCATCTTCGGCACGGCGGATATCGTCCGGTTGAAAGGCGATGGGCTGTCGGCGTTCCCGATCGGCTGCCGCGAAAAGCTGTAACCCGTGTGCATCCCGGCATTCGCCTTCGTGGAAGAACAAGGGCACGCGCACCAGTTCGCCCGTCCGCGCCGCGCCGACGCGCTCCTCGACCGTCAAGCGGCGCAGTGGCCCATCGGCCGCCGGCAGGTCCGCGCGCAGGCGGGGAGCGAAGGGCGCGGGCGGTCCGTCAAAGACGTCCGCACTCGCGGTGGATGGCGGCGGCAGGTTCCCACTCGCCGCCCACCATTGTTGCAGCCACAGGCCCGTGAGCAGGAGCGCGGTGACCAGCAGTGTCGCGGAGACGGCGGCTTTGATCGATGCCACCTTCATGCCCGCCAGGCACTGCTGGGCCAATTCCTGCGCGCCGCGCGAGAGCACTTCGCCCGCCACCACTCCGCCCGTGGCGCGCACGATGGCCTGCGCGGTGCCGACCACGAATACGGCGCGCGGCGCGGACTGGGCGGCAGCGTCGGCCACGAGCAATGACAGGAAGGCTGCGGGCAGCGACACCTGGCGTTTCGTCAGACGGGCGTGCAAGAGTTCCCGCCCGCGTTCCAGACGACTTTTCAGCGTCTCCAGCGGGCAGTCGAGTTGCTGCGCCGCTTCGTCACGGGTCTTGCCTTCAAGGTAGCACAGCACCAGGGGATAGCGGTACTTGTCCGGCAGATGCAGCAATTCCTCGTCCAGTACCGTGCGCAGTTCCCGGACGGTCATTTCCTCGACGAAATCGGGCGCGGCCGGTTCCGCGCCGGGACCGCTGGCGAGGGGCCGCTTGCTCTCGCGCAGCCGGGCCTTGAGCGCCAGGCGGGTGGCGACGCCGTGCAGCCAGCCCACCAGGGCGTCCGGTCGCCGAATGGTGACGGCGCGGCGCGCCAGCACCAGGAACGTCGCCTGGAAGACATCCTCAGCCAGATGTTCGTCGCGCAGCATGCGCCGGCAGACGTGCCACACCGCCGGGCCGTGGCGCTCCGCCAGTGCGGTGAAGGCATCCTCGTCTTGCTGCCGGCAGAAGCGCTCCAGCAGTTCGGCGTCGCTGCTCTGGCCGTGGCGTTCGGCAAAGAACAGGCGACGCAACTGATTGAGAAAATCGGCCTGTCTCATGACCGTCGCGTTCCAGGAGCCGGCGTCATCCCACCTACTATAGTTCCCCCAATTGGCGGGCCGGGGGAAAAATTCCGGGGGACCGCACGGCGCGCTGGGGTTCGATTCTCCAACTGAACCGCCCGAAATTTCAACCGATGAGCAATCTCATGACCTGCCGTCGATCCGTGGCCGATTTGCTGCGCTGTCTGGTGTTGCTAATGTTCGCCTGGGGTTGGCCCACGGTGTCGGTCGGCGCCGCAGAGCCCGCACGGCCCAACCTGCTCTTCGTCGTCACCGACGATCAGCGCTGGGATACGATCCGGGCACTGGGGAATCCGGAAATCCAGACGCCGACGCTCGACGCCCTGGTCAAGCGCGGGACGGTGTTCAGCAACACCTATTGCATGGGCAGCACGGTCCCAGCCGTCTGCACGCCCAGCCGCACCATGTTGATGAGCGGCCGGTCACTCTGGCGCATCCCGAATCCGACCGCGAAGACTTTTGATGGGCCGTCCCTGGGCCTTGTCTTCCGCGACGCCGGTTATGCCACTTTCTTTGTCGGGAAACGCGGCAACACCTTCCT
>JAEUIF010000953.1 GCA_016795185.1 Planctomycetia bacterium
CCCGACACGTCGCGCCCGAGGCTGGCCGCGCCCGCTCGACGACACCGCGGATCACCGGCGCTGCGTGTCGGGCTGGAAAGCCCGACGTACTGCCGCCGGTCAGGCACTCACTCCTGGGACTTTGCACTGGGTCAGGCTTTCCAGCCTGACACGAAGCATCCCTGATGTGCCGCCAGCCGCTGGCGCTTCGTGTCAGGCTGGAAAGCCTGACCTACTCTCATTGCACTTCGCACTGGAGTACCGCGACGGTGTGCTGCTACTTTGACAGTATGTTGGCCAGCGAAGCGACTGGAGACCGCGAGCGCCGCGCCGTGACCGTGCGCGGCATCGTGCAGGGCGTCGGCTTTCGGCCGTTCGTCTACCACCTGGCCGTGCGGCTGGGACTGGGCGGCTTCGTGCGCAATCAGTCGGGCGCGGTCGCCATCGAGATCGAAGGCGAAGCGCCACGGCTCGACCAGTTTCTCGATGAACTGACCCAGCGCCCGCCGCCCCTGGCCCAGATCGCCGAACTCACCTGGCAACCGCTGGCTCCCCGCTGCGAGACCGCGTTCCGCATTGAAGCCAGCGATGCCGACGCGGCCAGTCCGGTGTTCATCTCCCCCGACGTGGCGACTTGCCCGCAGTGCCTGGCCGAGCTGTTCGACCCGGCGGATCGCCGCTGCGGTTATCCGTTTCTGAACTGCACCCACTGCGGCCCTCGGCTGACGATCATCACCGGCGCGCCCTACGACCGCCCGCGCACCACGCTGGCCGACTTCACCCTCTGCGCTGCTTGCCAGGCGGAATACGACGACCCCGCGAACCGGCGCTTCCATGCGCAGCCGACCGCTTGCCCTGCCTGCGGCCCCCGGTTGACGGCGCTCGACGCCCAGGGCCAGCCGGTCGCCACGGATGAACCGCTCGCCTGGCTGGCAGCGCAGCTGCGCGCCGGGCGGATCGCGGCCATCAAGGGGCTAGGCGGCTATCACCTGGCCTGTGACGCCACCCAGCAGGAGACAGTCGCGGAGCTGCGCCGGCGCAAGCACCGTGATGAAAAGCCCTTCGCCATCATGGTCTGCGAAGTGGCGGCAGTGACAGCGTACTGTCACCTCGATGACACGGAACTCGACCTGCTGCGTTCACCGCATGCGCCCATTGTCCTGCTGCGCCGGCGGACGCCGTGCCCGGTCGCCGATGCCGTCGCGCCGGGCAATCCCCTGCTGGGCGTGATGCTGCCTTACACGCCGCTGCATCACTTGTTGCTGCGCGCCTGCGGCGGGCCGCTGGTCATGACCAGTGGCAACCGCTCCGACGAGCCCATCGCCTCTCGCGACGATGAGGCGCTCGAAAAACTCGCGGGGATCGCCGACCTGTTCCTGGTCCACAATCGGCCGATTCACGTCCGCTGCGATGATTCGGTGACGCGCATTGTCGGCGGCGCGGAGTTGCCGTTGCGGCGCTCGCGCGGCTACGCGCCGCGGCCCGTCGCGCTGCCGTTCGAGTGTCCGCAGCCGATCCTCGCCGTCGGCGGCCAGCTCAAGGGCGCCTTCGCCCTGGGCCACGGCCGCCAGGCGATCCTCAGCCATCACCTGGGCGACCTGGATCATTTCGAGGCTTTTCGGGCGTTCGAGAAAGACGTGCAGCTCTACGAACGGCTCTTCGCGCTTCGGCCAAGTTGCCTGGTCTGCGATCTGCATCCGGACTACGCCGCCACGCGTTATGCGGGCGAACGCGCCGCGCGGGAGGGCATACCGCTGCTCGCGGTGCAGCACCACCATGCGCACCTGGCCAGTGGCCTGGTCGAGAACGGCCTGACCGAACCGGCCATCGGCGTGACTTTCGACGGCACGGGCTGCGGCACCGATGGCACCATCTGGGGCGGAGAGTTCCTGGTCGGCGACTGTCGAGCGTTCCGCCGCGCCGCGCATCTGCGCTGCGTCGGCATGCCCGGCGGCGAGCAGGCCATCCGCGAACCGTGGCGCCTGGCCGCCGCCCACCTGCGGGATGCCGGCGTGCGCTGCGCGGCGTGGGAAGCTCGCCAGCCGCCCGAGCAGCGAGTGCTGGTCGAACTGCTCTTGCAGAAGCGATTCCGGACGCCGTTGACTTCCAGCGCCGGCCGACTGTTCGATGCGGCGGCGTCGCTGATCGGCGTGCGCGACCGCGTTAGCTACGAAGGCCAGGCGGCGGTCGAACTCGAATGGCTAGCGTCCACGGTCTCTCCCGACGGCAACTATCCCTTTGCCAGCGCGACAAAGTCCGCGCCGTTGCTGATCGATACCCGGCCGCTGATTCGGGGTCTCGTCGCGGACGTGGCACGGGGTTGCGCCGCGCCGCGGATCGCTCGCCGCTTTCACTCAACCGTGGTCGCAATCATCGCCACTGTCTGCGGCCGGCTGCGCGAGGAATCCGGGCTGGAGGTCGTGGTCCTCAGCGGCGGCGTATTCCTCAACGCCTTGCTGACCGTGGAGACGACGGCCCGCCTGCAAGCCGCTGGCTTCCGGGTCTATCGCCAGCGCCTGGTGCCGCCCAACGACGGTGGCCTCTGCCTCGGACAGCTGGCCATCGCCGCGCATCAATTCGCTCGCGACGATCAGCGTTCGTAGTTCCGCCTTCAGGCGGCGAGCGACTCGCCGCC
>JAEUIF010000966.1 GCA_016795185.1 Planctomycetia bacterium
AGCGGAGCGACAACCTTTCCTGGAGAAAGCCCTGGCGGCTTTCGGCGCGCAGCCCGGCTCCTTGAAAGCGCAGCAAATCTATACGAAGGCGCGCATTCACGCCGCGCTCAAACAGTCGGACGAAGCGCTGGCGGCCTACCAGCAAGCGTTGGCCCTGGAACCGCACCAGCGCGGCTGGCGGCTGGAAATGGCACAACTACTGCGCGCCCAGGGCCGGCTCGCGGAGGCGCGCCAGGAACTCATCACGTTGCTGCGTCAAAATGCCAACGACGCCCAGACGCGGGAAGTGCTACGCGCGGTGGACCGCGAGTTGCGCGAGAAGTGAGCTGGCAAGCGGTCGGTTACCGACGGTAGGTCAGAAATTCCACGCGCGAAATCACCGCGTTGACCGGACCCAGGTTGTCGATCGCTACCTCGATCTTGCCATCCTTCAATTGTTGCGGCGTCAGGTGCAGTTCGATGAGCTTGCCTTCGCCCCCGAAGTTCTCGATCTCCTGCGTGAAATTGGCCTGGGCGACGCGGACGCGCTCTTTGCGCCCCGCATTGTCCGCGTCGAAGCAGAGCAACCGCAGGAAGCCGCCGGTGCCGGGCGGCACCGTGATCTCAAATTGAACCTGGCTGCTATGGTACCAGCAGTGACTCTTCAGCGCCGTCAACGGCCAGTCGGAGTAGGTTTCACCACTGATGCGGCGGATGCTGTAGCCCGGCTGCCCGCGTTCGAGTTCTTGCATACCGTTCTTGACCCGACCGCATTCCACGATCAGTTGAGCCGTGCCGGGCTGCGGTGGCTGCGCGACGGTCGGCGGGCGGACGACGGCCGTTGGCGATCGCGGTGGCTCGGTGCGGAAGTACGCCCGCAATAGCAACCCAATCCCCAGCAGCAGACCGCACGCCAGCAGCAGGCCAGCGCCCAGTAAATACGGCCAGCGGCGGCGCAGCCAGGTCGGTCTGCGGTTTCGCCAGATGTGCGTCGGCTGTGGTAGCGCGACTTCCGTTGAGCCGCCCGACCGGCACCAGTCGGCGGCCGGGTCGATCATGCCGGGTAGCCCGGCCAGTGACTCGGCCACCGCCGTTGGTGACTGTGGTCGCGCGTCCGGCTGCTTCGCCAGCAGCGCTTGCAACAACGCTTCGACGGCTTCGGAAGCATCCGGACGGAGCGTCCGCAGGCGGGGAGGCAGTTCTTCCTGGTGTCGCCGAGCCTTGTCCGCTGGAGTACCGCCGGGAAACGGCGGTTGCCCGGTCAGCAGGTAGTGCAGGGTGCAGCCCAGGCTGTAAAGTTCCGCACGCACGTCTTCGGGCTGGCCCGCGCCGCGTTCGGGCGCCTGGTAGTCGGCGGCCGGCGCGGCCCCGCCGTCGCGTGTCAGTCGAGGATTCTGATACAGAATCGTCAGCCCGAGGTTGGCTACCTTGATGATGCCGGGGCCGGTCGTGCCAGCGCGCGGCTTGGTCAGCAGCAGGTTCTCAGGGCGCAGATCGTGGTGCAGCAGGCCGCGCTCGTAGGCGTGCTGCAAGCCCAGTGCCGCCTGGTACGCGTAACCGCATGCCAGCGGCACGGAGAGCGCTCCGCTGCGTGCCACGAGCGTGTGCAGCGGCTCGCCCTCGATGAACTCGGTGGCGAAGAAATGCGTGTTGCCGACCGGGCCGGCGTCGTAGGCTGTCACCAGGTGGCGATGCGTCAACTGACTGACCGCCTGCACTTCCTGGTAGAAGCGCTGCACCGCCTCGGGCTGAGCCAGCAGTCCCGCACGCACCACCAGCAGGGCGCTGTGCCGGCGCATCCGCTGGTGCCGGGCCTTGAACAGCTCGCCGACCGGGGCCTCGCCCAGCCGTTCGAGCAATACGTAGGAACCGAAGATCAATTCGTCGCCGCGACCGAGCAGCAGCTGGTTCACCTGAAACGGCGTCAGCCAGCCGCGCTGAATCAGTTCGCGACCGAGCAATCGGACATCCTGGCAGCGATGTTGCAAAGACTGGGTCAACTCTTCGAGGGACGCGGCTTCCAGCAGCGGATGCCGGCGCAGTTGCTGCACCAGGGTATGGACCGCATCGGACGGCATGGACGGCTACCCGAACTCGGCGGGAATGGCAGAGAAACGCCGGCTGGACCACTTCAATCGTACTTCGTCGCGGGCAGCAGGGCAAGTTGCCGGCAGCGCATCAACGTTGCTCGTCCGGCACGGCGCTGGGTTCGGTTTCGGGCTTCCGCAGGTACAGGTGAATCGGCGGCCAGACGAGTACAGGGATCAAGGCACTGATGAACAGGCCGACAATCGGGCGGTCATGATACGCTTCACCAAGAAAGGCGAACGTCATGCCCATCGCCAGACTACCGCAACCCAGGGAAATCAGGAAGTGGCTGGCGCGCATCCGCGCCATGCCCGCGAGGCAGCACAGCGCTTCGGGCAGCAATGGCATCCAGCGCGACAGGGCGATGGCCCACAACCCGTAACGGCCGAAAAAGCGATTCAGCCGCACCAGGTTCGCCTCCCCCGCCAGGAAGTGGCAAAATTGCTCGCCCAGGAGCCGGCAGCCGCCATAGGCCACCAACCCTGCCAGGATGGAACCCAGCCCACCGAGCAGGCCGCCCAACCAGGGACCGTACAGCATGCCCAGGCCGGCGATCACCGCTGTGGACGGCACCGGCAGCACCAGGTCGGCCACGATCAACCCGATGCCGACCAGCCAGGCCCACGCGCCGAATTCCTGCAAGCGCCGCAGCCCCTCCGGCCCGGCGAAATAGTTATCGATCTCG
>JAEUIF010000984.1 GCA_016795185.1 Planctomycetia bacterium
TTCCACCTCTCGATGAGGATGACCTCTGGGCCACCTGGTTGCCCGACATCGCGATCGAAGTCGTCTCGGCGGACTCCGTCCATCGAGATTACGTCGAAAAGCGCGAGGAATATCTGCTCTTCGGCGTGCGCGAGTACTGGATCGTCGATGCGGCCCGCGGCGAGATGCTGGTGCTGAAACGGCGCGGCGGCAAGTGGACCGAAAAGATCGTGAAGCCGCCGGAAGTCTACGAAACGAAGCTGCTGCCGGGGTTCCAGCCGGACTGTGGGACGGTGTTTGCCGCGGCGGGTCTAGCGTAGGCCTCGCGCCTTGAGTAACTCATCGGCCCACGTGGCGCTATTCCCTCGGAATTGACGATGTCAACTTGCAGCGTGCGAAACCGCAAGCGGTAAGCGCTCCCGTTCCTCAACGCGGCACCTCGACCTTCTCCAGCGCCGTCTTGAGAATGTCGTCCGTGGTAAAGCCTTCCACGTAGGCGTCGGGCTGCAAGGTGATACGGTGGCGCAGCACGGGCAGGCAGATGCGCTTCACGTCGTCGGGGATCACGAAGGCGCGGCCGGCCAGCATCGCTTGCACCTTCGACGCTTGCAGCAGATGCACCGCGGCGCGGGAGCTAGCGCCCATCAGCACCTGTTCCATTTCGCGCGTCCGGCGGACGATCTGGCCGATGTAGCCGCTCACTTCCGGCCGCGCCGAGACGCTGCTCACCCATTGTCGGGCTTGCTGAATCCGGCGCTGACTGAGCTGGGCCAGGCCCTCGTTCGCGAATTCCGGGCCGCCCAGGATATCGAGCGGGTGGCCCAGGCCGCTGCGGCCCTGATAGAGTCCGAGGATGCGGTCTTCCTCGTCGGGCGGCGGATAGGTCACGCTGAGCTTGATGAGAAAACGGTCGAGCTGCGCTTCCGGCAGCCGGTACGTGCCTTCGTACTCGATGGGGTTCTGCGTGGCGACCACCGTAAATAGCGGCGAAAGTGGATGACTGACGCCGTCGATGGTCACGGTTTTCTCTTCCATGACTTCCAGCAGCGCTGCCTGAGTTTTCGGCGGGGTGCGGTTGATTTCGTCGGCGATCAGCACATCCGTGAACACCGGGCCGGGGCGGAACTCGAACTTGCTGGTTTGCAAGTTGAAGACGTTGGTGCCGACGATGTCCGACGGCATCAGGTCCGGCGTGAACTGAATGCGCTTGCAATCGACGCCGAGCAGTCGGGCGACCGTGCGGGCCAGCAAGGTCTTGGCGGTGCCGGGCACGCCTTCGAGCAGGATGTGCCCGCCGCAGAGCAGCGCCAGGATCACCCGCTCGATGTTCTCACTCTGGCCGACGACCACTTGCTCGGCGCGCTCGCGCAGGTGTTTGACTAAATCCTTGACCGAGATGTTGCCTTCCAGTTGCACGGAGACCTCGCAATCGTAGTGTCCGCTGTGCGGACCACCCAGCGTCATGCAAGCGGCGTCGCGGTCCGCACAGCGGACCCTACATGGAGAAATCGGTCACACTCGCGCGTCAAGACTAGCAGTTCGCGTTCCGAAGGCTGACCGCCGCGCAACGCGCCGACTCGCTGCAACAAGCCACGGAGGCGATCGGCCTGGTCTTTCGGCTCGTTGTCGGTATGCACGCGCCAGGCGGCGACGATCTCATCGGGCGTCGCCGTCCGGCGCAATCGCAGAGTTTGCGTCAGCCGGCCCAGGAACTGGCGCGCCAGTCCTTCGCCTAACAGATGGCGGACGCCGGCACGCTGGTAAATGCGGGCCAGCGCCGAAGCGTAGTTGACCGCATCCGCTTCACTGTCCGCGGGAGGCGACACGGCCGGACCGAGGCGCACCGTCGCCGACCAGATGCAAACCGCCAGCACCAGCAGCACCGGCAGCAGGGTCCACTCCAGGCCGTGGAAGGCCAGGTAGCGCCAGAACCCGCCGCCGCTGCGGATGCCGTGATGGAACTCGTCGAAGAAAACCCGCCCATCCGCCGCGTGCAGCCGGACCACGTTGTAGAACCAGTGGCCGTTATCGCCTTGCGCCAGGCCGCGGCGCGTCAGCAGCGCCGGGTCGGCCGCGACGATGACCCACCCCCGGCCGCGCCGCAGCAGCACCGCGCCGGTCTGATCCTCGACGCGCCAGAGCGGCAGCCCGCCGCGCGCTTCGATTCGATCCCGCCCCTCGACGACCAGGCGTTCGACACCCTCGGTGTAACCGCCCGCTTCAAGTGGGACTGCTTCCCGTGCTGCTTCCGTGCGGGCGGCGGCCAGGTCGCCCGTGAGATCGATGCCCAGCTCCTGGTGAATGCGATTGCTGCGTCGCCCGACAAGCAGCAGGGTATTGCCCTGTTCGACCCAGCGCAACAGGGTGCGAACTTCGGGCTTGCCGAACTCGGCCGTGCCTTCGCTCATGAACGGTGTCGGTTCGGGTTCGACCATGACCAGCAAACGCGGCGCGTTGCCCGGCGGCACTTGCGGCATGGGCCGCGTCAGGGCGACTGGCTCCCAGCCGAGCTTGCGGACAAAGCGCGCGGCCTCGGCCAGGCCGTCGCGCTCCTCGGAATAGACCGACCAGCGCGGCATGTCCCTGCCCGCCTCGATGCGCAGCTGCATCAGGTAGGCACTAACGGCCAGAAAGACTCCGAACAGGATCAGCAGCAAGAGCCAGGGGGCGGAACGAGTCATGCGAATGGTCAAGCCAGGGAAGATCGAACCTCGAAGTCGGCTCCGAAGTTCGTAGTTCCGCCTTCCGGCGGCGAACTCGCTCGCCGCCTGAAGGCGGAACTACGA
>JAEUIF010001000.1 GCA_016795185.1 Planctomycetia bacterium
GGCACGAAGGCCATGTCGCGCGCGACGAACGGGCCAGGTTGCTGAAACAGCAAGGTTGCACGCTCTGGTTCACCGGCCTGTCCGGTTCCGGCAAGAGCACGTTTGCGTATACGCTCGAACACGCCCTGTTGCACCAGGGCAGATTAGCCTACGTGCTGGACGGCGACAACATCCGCCACGGTTTGAACAAGAACCTGGGCTTCTCCGCCGCCGACCGCGAGGAGAACATCCGCCGCATCGGCGAGGTGGCCAAGCTGTTCGCTGATGCCGGCGTGCTTACCATGGCCAGCTTCATCAGCCCCTACCGCAAGGATCGCGACGTGGTGCGGGCGTTGCACGACGCGGGCCAGTTGCCGTTCATCGAGATTCACGTCGATACGCCGATCGAGGTCTGCGAGCAGCGCGACCCGAAGGGGTTGTACAAGAAGGCCCGCGCGGGCGAGTTGAAGCACTTCACCGGCATCGACGATCCCTACGAAGCGCCGCTCAAGCCGGAGCTGACCATCGACGCCGGCAAGATATCGCCGCAGGAAGGTGCCGTGCTGCTGCTGGAATATTTGCAGCAGCGCGGCTTGTTGCCGGCCTGAAATACTATCCAGGACCAGCCTTACGTGGGCCGGGGCTGGTGCAACCGTTCCGGGCGGTCTATCGCGCCGAAGCAGCTGCATCGCGTGTGTCCTATCTACACTGCCCAATCGTTGCAGGCGGTCATCAGTCGACGTAAACCGCTTGCTTTTTCGTAGGTTTGGTGAATTGCCGCGTTGACACTTTTCATCGCCAGAACTAGACTTGGCCCGGTCATCTGGAGTCCGAGTGTCGTTCGCGCGACGACCCAACGCCGGCCTCGGTTGACCCGTCCCTGCCGTTGATAGCTTCACTAATCCTGGCCTAAACGGACCGCGATATGGCGCACACCGATATCTCCTGGCGTAGCGTTCGGCATGCTGAAGGATTTTATACCTCCGAGGTCCACTCTCCCGCCGCCCAGCCGATCCGGACGTTCCTGCCGACCGGCTACGAGCCGAGATATGCTTATCCGCTGCTGGTGTTCTTCCACGGCCACGGCGGCAGCGAGGAACAGATTCTCCGGCTGGCCCCGCGGCTGAGCCGGCGCAACTACATCTGTATCAGCCTCCGCGGCCCGCAAGCGCTGGGCGCGCGGGCCGACGGGCGCATCGGTTACAGCTGGGGGCCGGACGGCCAGCTGGACGCCCAGGTCGAAGACTACGTCATCGAGGCCGTCCGCCAGACTCGCCGCAACTACCACGTGCATTCCGAACGCATCTACCTGGCCGGCTTCCACGAAGGGGCGACCCTCGCCTACCGCCTCGGCCTGACCTTCCCCGAAAAGATCGCTGGCATCATTTCGCTCAACGGGGCCATGCCCCGCCAGGGCGGGCCGCTCATGCGGCTGCCGGCCGTGCGCCAGCTGCGGGTGCTGATCGGCCACGGCATCGCCAACGCCGTGGTGCCGCTCTCGATGGCCCAGCAGGATTATCGCCTGCTCTACGCCGCCGGCATCGACGTGAACATCCAGACCTATCCCGCGACGCACAAGCTGCACCCCGACATGCTCAAGGACATCGACCGCTGGGTGATGAGCGCCATCCAGGATTCGATTCCGGCGGAAAGCACGGAAGAACCGGAAGAATCGGAAAACTAAAACATTTTGCGACCGGCTGTAGCGGTCCGCACAGCGGACCCTACGGTATGCTGTAGGGTCCGCT
>JAEUIF010001007.1 GCA_016795185.1 Planctomycetia bacterium
TTCCCGCACGGTGCTTCCCCTGAATCCTGGCCTACTCGACACCGGCGGCGTGTGCGTCGTCGGCTCGTGAGGCCGTACCATTATTCCCCTGGCCGCCGTGCAAAACGAACCGAATCAACCGCAGTTGCCCTTCAAGATTCACGTCGCCGACCGCGTCAAGCGGTTGCCGCCGTACCTCTTCGGCAAGATCAACGCGCTGAAGTACCAGAAGCGGCGCGACGGCATCGACGTCATCGACCTGGGCATGGGCAACCCCACCGACGTGCCCGACCCGCTGATTACCGAGAAGCTCATCGAGGCCGCCCAGGACGAGCGCAACCATCGCTACTCGGTCAGTAACGGCCTGTTCAACCTGCGCCGCGAGGTCGCCCTGCGCTACGAACGGCGGCACGGCGTTAAGCTGGACCCGGATTCGGAAGTCATCGCTTGCCTGGGGTCGAAGGAAGCCTTCAGCCACATGTGCCTGGCGCTGATGGGGCCGGGCGACACCGCCATCGTGCCCGCGCCGTCGTTCCCGATCCACGTTTACGCGGTGGCCCTGGCCTCGGGCAACGTCCTCAGCGCGGAATGCACGCAGCCGGACAAGTTCCTGTCGAACATCGCCAATGTCGCCGAGCACCTGTATCCACGGCCGAAAGTCGTCGTGCTCAACTTCCCGCACAACCCGACCGGCACCGTCGTCGAGAAAGACTTCTTCGCGGAAGTGGTGAAGCTGGCCAAGAAGTTCGGGTTCCTGGTGATCCACGATTTCGCTTACGGCGACGTGGGGTTTGACGGCTACCAGCCGCCGAGCTTTTTGAGCGTGCCGGGCGCGAAGGATGTGGGCGTCGAGACGACGACCATGAGCAAGGGCTACAACATGGCCGGCTGGCGTGTCGGCTTCTGCACCGGCAACGCCGAGATGATTCGCGCGCTGGCGACCATCAAGGGCTACTACGATTACGGCATCTTTCAGGCGATCCAGATCGCCGCCATCATCGGGTTACGCCAGGGCGAGGATGCGGTGACGAAGCAATCCCTGGAGTACCAGAAGCGCCGCGACGTCTTCGTGGACGGCCTGCGCCGGATTGGCTGGGAAGTGGAGAAGCCGAAAGCGGGCATGTTCGTCTGGGCGCGGTATCCCGAAGAATGGCGACAGAAGATGGGCTCCATCGATTTCGCGATGAAGCTGCTCGAAGAAGCCGAAGTAGCCGTCAGTCCCGGGCGCGGCTTCGGCGAGGCGGGTGAAGGCTACCTGCGCCTGGCGCTGGTCGAGAACGAGCACCGCTTGCGACAAGCGGTCCGGCAGATCGCGCGCTGCCTGCGGCAAGAGGGGTAGTCACCGCGCCGACTTTCTCCGCTTGCGGTTTCGCGAGAGCAAACGCCGCTCAACCAGTCGGGCGGTTGTCGCCTACGGCGATGGGAGGACCGGCCAGGTCTGGAGCCGCGACGGCCGCAAACGATTTGGTTGAGGTAGCAATCGGCTGTTCGGCGACTGTACCGTCGGGCAACAGGACAAACTGTTTCACAGCCCGGCCGCTACTTTCGAGCACGGAAACCAACTCACCCGCTGCCCCTTGCACGGCTGCTTGCCGTGCCGCGCCGACGGCATCTTGAAGGTTGTCGGCAGCGGCCAACGTATCTTCGGAACTCTCGCTCACAATATAGAACCGAGGCATGGTTCACCTCCGCGAAAGTCTCGCCCACGATGGGGAATCGTCACTGGTCGACTCGGTCAATGTACACCCAGAGGTGCTTGAGAACCGCCTGGGCGTGGACTTCGGGGAACTGTCTAGGATTGGCGACTGCTTGCAGGACTTGGGACAGGTGATGGGCTGCGCGAACCCGGTCCACGGCGGGCGACTCGAACGTGCCAGTAGCGGTATGTTGCAGGCCTAGGGCTTGAAACAGCGGCACGACGTTGTTGCGCAGCCCCGATCCCAGGTCGCCGGTGTATGAAATGCGCAAGATGACGCGCCACATTTCCGATCCTCCCGCGACGGATGGCCCCATCCTTGAAACCGCTGCCATGATCCTGCGCAAGGACGACATAGTCAAGGTGAGGCTGGTTCGTACCGCCGCGCGGCCTGTCGCCTTGGTGGCCGCGCGCAACGTACCATCCTGACGAACGCTACCGTTCGCCTCGCTGCTTCTTCCTGTTACTTCGCGGCACGCATCGCCTATTTCTCCAGCAGGAACTTACGCATCTCGCGCACGACCATGCCTTCGTAGACGATGAACACGTAGTGGTTCCCGTCCGGTATCTCGATGATGCGCGCGTTCTTGATCTCCTTGCGGTAACGTTCGATCGCGCCGTCGATCCATTGCGAGAGCGCCTTGACGCTGCGGTCGAACTCCGCTTG
>JAEUIF010001041.1 GCA_016795185.1 Planctomycetia bacterium
CGGCGGTGGCCGGCGGCGTGACGACTGCCAACATCATGCCCGGCAGCGGCAACGTCATCGGCGGCCAAACGCTTTATGTCAAGCTGCGCGGCCGGACCATCGAGGACATGGCCATCCGCGATATTCCCGTCCTCGGCGGCCTCAAAATGGCCAACGGCGAAAACCCCAAGGGCTACCGCCTCCGCAACCAGGCCCCGATGACGCGCATGAAGATCGCCGCCCTCCAGCGCGAGCAGTTCATCAAAGCTCGCGAGTATCGCCAGAAGTGGGCCAGGCACAAGCAGGCCGCGGCCGCCGGCAAGGATTCCACGCCGCCCGAGTCCGACCCGGCCCTGGAACCGCTGGTCGAGGTGCTGGAGCGCAAGCGCACCGTGCATTTCCACTGCCATCGCGCCGACGACATCCTGACGGCCCTGCGCATCGCGGACGAGTTCGACTTCGAGATCGTCCTGCAACACGGCACCGAGGGCTATCGCATCGCCGACGAGATCGCCAAGCGCAAGGTCGGCGTGTCGCTCACGCTGGTCGATAGCCCCGGCGGCAAGCTGGAAGTCGTCGGCCGGCTCGACGAGAACGCCGCCCTGCTGGAGAAGGCGGGTGTGAAGGTGGCGGTCAACACCGACGACTCGATCACCGAGTCGCGCTTCTTCCTGCGCACTGGGGCCATCGCCCTGCGCGGCGGGCTGTCCGAGGACGCGACGCTGAAGACCCTGACCATCAACGCCGCCGAGATGCTGCACCTTGAAAAGCGCGTCGGCTCGCTGGAGAAGGGCAAGGACGCGGACTTCGTCGTGCTGTCCGGTCCACCGTTCAGCCTCTATTCCCAGGTGCTGGAAACCTGGATCGACGGTGTACGCCACTACGACCGCGGCAACACCCGCGACTGGAGCTTCCAGGCGGGCGGCTTTGCCCTGAACGATGCGGCCCGCTTGCCGAAGACCCCGGCGCTGGAGAAGCCGCTGCCCACGGTGCAGGCCCCGGCCGCGCCGGCCGACGCCCCGCCGCTTAAGGGCAAGGCCGACCGCCTCGCCGTGCTCGCGGGCCGGATTCATACGGTCGGCAATGGCGTCATCACCGATGGCGTGGTGCTGGTCGAGAATGGCAAGATCAAGGCCATCGGCAGCAGAAAGCAAGTAGCCATTCCGCCCCAGACGCCGGTGCTGACGGCTGCCGTGGTCACGCCGGGGCTGATCGACGCTCATACGGTGGTGCCGTTGTCCGGCAAGCTCAACGTCCCGGCCGACCAGGAACAGGACGAACTGAGCGACCCCAACCAGGCCGACCTGCGCGTGCTGGACGCCTTCAACCCTGCCGAGCCGTTGCTGGAATACCTCCGCGAGCAGGGCGTCACCGTGGTGCATGCCATGCCGGGCCGGGGCAACGTGCTGGCCGGGCAGAGCGGCGTGTTCCGCACCTATGGCCGGACCGTGGGCGATATGACCGTCCGCTTTCCCGCCGGCCTGCTGATTAACCTCGGTGAGGTGCCGAAGGGCAACTACCCGAACAAGCAACCGACCAGCCGCATGGGCACCGCCGGCCTGGTGCGCACGGCACTGGCCCAGGCGCAGGGCTACCAGGCCAAACTGAAGGTCAAGGACGAGGAGAAGCAACCCACCCGCAACCTGAAGCATGAAGCGATGCTGTTGCTGCTCGAACGCAAGGTGCCGGCCATCTTCGCCGCTCATCGCGCCGATGACCTCGGGACCGCCCTGCGGCTCGCGAAGGAGTTCAACCTCAAGACCGAACTGCACCTCGCCACCGAGGGTTACCTGGTCGCCGACCAGCTGGCCGCGGCGCACGTGCCGGTCGTCGTCCATCCGCCAATGCAGCGGGTGGGCAGCAAGATGGAGACCTTTAATAGTCAGCTATGCAACGCCGCCGTGCTGGCCGATCACAAAATCCCGCTGGCCATCGGTACCGCCTTCGAGGGCTATGTGCCCAAGACGCGCGTGCTGCGCCAGGAAACGGCCATCGCGGCGGTCAACGGCCTGGGCTTCGAGCGGGCCCTGCGGGCGATCACCCTCGACGCGGCGAAAATCCTGGCCATCGACGACCGCTTCGGCACCCTGGAACCCGGCAAGGTCGCCGACCTGGTGCTCTACAACGGCGATCCGTTCGAGCATGCCACGCACGTCACCTACACGCTGATGGACGGCCGGGTGGTCTACGACCGCGCCGAGAACCTCAAGATTCCCTTCGCGCGGCGCGTGCTGCCGGTCCTGATCGGGGAGGGCGGCGGTTGCTGCCTGGGGGAATGGTGAATCGTCAGGAGGCAGGAGTGGTTAGCTTTGCGACTGACCGTAGCGGTTGACAAGCGCCGCAGCCCCGGCGTGGCGGCCGAGACGATTCGGCGAAGCACTCCGGGGCTGAACGGACTTCAGCCATTTCGAGGCGGTCCAAAGATGCCGACCAGCGAACTCCGCTTGTCCCGCACCCACAGCTTTGACTACACTGCGCACTCTTCGCAGGCTCTGAAGTCCGTCGGAAGAAAGGACGCTTCCATGATTGCGCGCCGTCTCTTTACTCTCGTCTTTCTGGTCCTGACCCTGTTCTTGGCCACTACTGGCGAAGTGCATCATGCGACGGCCGTGGAGCAAGCCAAGGACAAGGAAAAAGCGAAGGAGCCGGAACCCGAGAAGATCAAGGAACTGCCCAAGCTGAAGGCCGATCCGGTGCAGGAGCTGGTGGGCAAGCACAAGGACTTGATTCCCGTGCTGATCGCGGCGCTGCGCGACGGCGATTCGGAAGTCCGCCAGACCACCGCGTACACGCTGACCCAGCTCGGCAAGGAAGCGGTGCCCGCGCTGACCGCCGCCCTGGGCGATAAAGACCCGGAGCTGCGCGCCAACGCGGCCATCGTGCTCGGCCAGTTCGGCAAGCAGGCTCAGGACGCGCTGCCGGCGCTCCTGCACGCGATGCAAGACCCCGACCCCGAAGTGCGGCGACGGGTGATCTATGCCATCAGCCGCATCGTGGAAGCGAGTTCGCGCGAGGAGTCGGACGCATGGCGCGGCTACGCGACCGCGGCGACACTCGTTCCGGTGAGACAGGTGAGCACCGTGGCAGACTATCGGCCGCGCGATCCGGGGTTGATGCTGAAACTGCCGCCGGAGAAGCAGCCGCCAGCGCCCAAGCGGCTGCCGCAGCCGGAAGCTCCCTAGAGCACTGTCCAGGGAGTGCTTGCCTGAAGTACGTCGGGCTTTCTAGCCCGACACGGCGCGTCCGAGGCTGGCCGCGCCCGCGCGACGACACCGCGGATCACCGGTGCTGCGGGTCGGGCTGGAAAGCCCGACGTACTGCCGCCGGTCAGGCAATCACTCCCGGGACTTTGCACCAGGTCCGCCACTCTGCCACGTGGCAGAGTGGCGGACCTGGCATCTCGTCGCGAACTCAGCCCTTGACGAACTTGTTGGGGTTCCCTTCGAGCGGCCCGCCCGCCGGGGGTCGCCAGAGCACCGTGTCCTCGATCTTCTTCGCCAGTGCGAAGTCCTTGTCGGTGATGCCGCCGGCCGAATGAGTCTTCAGCTTCACCCAGAGCTTGCCCCAGGTGACCGTCAGGTCGGGATGATGGTAGGCGGCTTCCGCCAGGTAGCCGATAGCGTTGACCAGCAGCAGCGTGGTTGGCCAGCCTTCGGTGGTGTACTTGCGTCGGAGCCAGCCTTCTTCGAGCTTCCAGTTATCCAGCCCGTGCTCGGCCAGCTTGCCGGGAATCTCCGCTTCCGCGTAAGTTTTTTCATCGGCCATGAGGGTGCTCCTGTCACGGAAGATTGATGGCGTGAGCGATACGGCTCGTGGACTGTCGCAACACCATTGTAGCGGAAGTCGGCAGGCCTCCGGACTGTCTGGGACCAGCGCTGGAGCGGCCCATCGCCGTCCGTGCCTCCGTCACGATGCCTATAATGCAAGCCGGAGCAATCTTGTGCAGTGTCCCAGGAGTGATTGCCTGACCGCCGGCTGTACGTCGGGCTTTCCAGCCCGACACACAGCGCCGGCGATGCGCGGTGTGGTCGCGCGGGCACGGCCAGCCACGGGCGCGACCTGTCGGGCTGGAAAGCCCGACGTACTTCAGGCAGCCACTCTCTGGACATTGCACCTAGGGGGAGCGAGGAGATGGGCCTTCCAACTGCACCGGACGCGGACCAGAATGTCGTCGGTTGGCGCTTTGACAACACCTATGCCCGACTGCCGGAAGTCGTCTTCGCGCCGGCGCAATCGGCCGTGGTGCATGCGCCGCGGCTGGTACTGCTAAACCACCGGCTGGCGCGCGAACTCGGCTTGGAGTTCGGCGCACTGGCGGCAGACACGGTTGCGGCCCTGTTCGCGGGTCAGGAGTTGCCGGCTGGTTCCCAGCCCATCAGCCAGGCTTACGCCGGCCATCAGTTCGGCCACTTCACCATGCTCGGCGATGGCCGCGCCCTCCTCCTGGGCGAGCACCGCACGCCCTCGGGGGAACTCGTCGATATTCAGTTCAAAGGGAGCGGCCCGACACGCTTCTCGCGCGGCGGCGACGGCCGCGCCGCCCTCGGCCCGATGCTGCGCGAATACCTCATCAGCGAAGCCATGTCGGGCCTGGGCATCCCCACGACGCGCAGTCTCGCGGTCGTCACCACCGGCGAGACCGTCTACCGGACCACGCCATTGCGCGGCGCGGTCTTGACCCGCGTGGCCGCCAGTCACCTTCGCGTCGGCACCTTCGAGTACCTGGCCGCGCGGCGGGATGAGCGGCATCTGCGGGCGCTGGCCGACTATGCCATCGCCCGACACTATCCCAAACTGGCGGGCGTCCCACAGCCGTACCTGGAGTTCTTGCGGGCCGTCGCGGATCGCCAGGCGGCGCTGATCGCCCGCTGGCAGCTGGTCGGCTTCATCCACGGAGTGATGAACACCGACAACATGGCCATCTCGGGCGAGACGATCGACTACGGCCCTTGCGCGTTCATGAACGCCTATGACCCCAACACCGTGTTCAGCTCGATCGACCACGGAGGCCGCTACGCCTACGGCAACCAGCCGGTGATCGCGCAGTGGAACCTGGCCCGTTTCGCCGAGACCTTGCTGCCCTTGCTCGACGCGAACTCGGAGCGCGCCGTCGCCGCCGCCATGTCGGTGCTCGGCGACTATCCCGCCCGGTTCGAGCATCACTGGCGCGCGGGCATGCGGCGAAAGCTCGGCCTTCAGACCGAAGAGTCGGGCGATGCCGACCTGATGCAAGCGCTGCTGCGTTGGATGCAACAGGCCCGGGCGGATTTCACCAACACCTTCCGCGCGCTCTCGTCCGGTGAACCACTGACGGGCGACCGTTACCAGGAGCAGGCCTTTCAGGACTGGTACGAGCGCTGGCAGCAGCGCCTCCGACGCGACGACCGGCCGCTCACCGCAGCCTACGAGGCGATGCGCGCCGTCAACCCGGTCATCATCCCGCGCAATCAGCGCGTGGAGGAAGCACTGGCCGCCGCCGAGGAGCACGACGATCTCTCCGCGGTGCAGGACCTGCTGGCGGCGCTGGAGTTGCCCTACGTGGCGCGGCCCGAACTGGCGAAGTACCAGGAAGCGCCCACGGACGACAGCACCTATCGAACCTTCTGCGGGACCTAGTGCGGGTGCAAGAGACATCTTGCTCAATCAGCGGTCTGGGTGCCATGCCCACGGCTCAGCGTGGGCATGAAACGCTTACAAGCTTCCCATCCCCACGCAAAGCCGTGGGCATGGCACCCAGAAAGACTGGCTGTTGAGCAACCACTCCCTTGAGATTGCACTAGCCCGCATTTCTCACCAGCCCCTATCTTTGAATCCTGGTTGGCTGCTTTGATTGTTTGAACCAC
>JAEUIF010001052.1 GCA_016795185.1 Planctomycetia bacterium
GCTCTATCTGCAACGCTTCCGCAATCAAGGGGCCTTTTACGAGAACGTGGTCAACCGCCTGCTCGACGATTTCGTCGCGGTGAGTCAGCCGCGCCGCTGCCGGGTGGTCGGCGCGTTCACGCCGCGCGGCGGCATCACGACGACGATAACGGCTGTCCACGAGGCGGCGAAAGCGTAACGTCGCGGGCGCGACTGTCTGAAGTACGTCGGGCTTTCCAGCCCGACAGGCAGCACCCGCAGCCTACCTACCACCCGCAACGAACAGAGTCTGTCGCCGACGCTGCGGTCGGGCTGGAAAGCCCGACGTACTCAGCTAGCGGCTCGCTTCAGGTTTCAATCCCCAGTTCCGCGATCTTGCGATACAGCGAACTGAGGCCCATCCCCAGGCGGCGGGCCGCGTCTTTCTTGTCTGGTACACGCTTCAACAAGCGTTCGATATGCTGCTTCTCGAAGCGGCGCACCGCCTCGTTCAACTCATCCACCAGGTTCGGATCGTCGGGCTGCGGGGCCAGGTCCGGCGGCAGGTCGTCGGGCGTGACAAACGGACCTTCGCCGAGGATCACCGCGCGCTGGAGGGCGTTGTCTAGTTCGCGGACATTGCCCTTCCAGGGACAGGCCAGCAGCAATTGCATGGCTTCGTGGCTAACGCCCTGGTAGCGCTTACCCAGGGCACGGGCGTGGCGAGCGAGCAGATAGTCGACCAGCTCGGGAATGTCCTCGCGGCGTTCGCGCAAGGGCGGCACGCGCAGCTTGACCACGTTCAGGCGGTAGTACAGGTCTTCGCGAAAGCGCCCCTGTTCGACCTCGCGCTGCAAGTCCTTGTTGGTCGCCGCCAGGACGCGGACATCGACACGCAGCGGTTCGTGCGCCCCGATCGGCAGCACTTCCTTCAGCTCGATGGCGCGCAGCAACTTGGCCTGCGTGGCCAACGGCAGCTCGCCGACCTCGTCGAGAAACACCGTGCCGCCGCCCGCATGCACGAAGACGCCCGGCTGGTCGCGGTCCGCTCCGGTGAACGCGCCTTTGCGATGGCCGAACAGCTGGTTCTCCAGCAGGTCGTGCGGGATGGCAGCGCAGTTGACGGCCAGGAAGCGCGCCTCGTCACCGCTGCCGTGCCGGTGGATGGCGCGGGCGATCAACTCCTTGCCCGTACCGCTCTCGCCTTCGAGCAGCACCGTGGAGCGCGTGGGCGCGACCTTGCGCACCAGTGCGCAGAGCCGCTGAATGGCCGGCCCGCGGCCGATGATCGGTTCGTCGTCGCGTTCGCGGTTCAGTTCGCGCCGCAGCCATTGATTCTCCTGAAAGACCGCGCGGGTCTTCAGCAGTCGGCGCAGCTTGCTCAGCACTTCGTCGAGGATGATGGGCTTCATCAGGTAGTCGTGCGCGCCGCGCTGAAACGCCTCGACGGCGTTCTCGACCGTGGCATAGGCCGTGATGAGCAGGACGACGGTGGCGGGGCTGAGTTGCTGCAAGCGCTCGAGCAACTCGATGCCATCGATGCCCGGTAGATTCAGGTCGCACAGGGCGGCGTCGAAGCTGCGCCGTTCCGCCAGGCGCAGGGCTTCCTCGCCGCTGCCGCAGACGGTGGCCGCGAAGCCCTCCTGCGTCAGATATTCCGCCAGGGTTTCGCGGATCAGCGGTTCATCATCGACGATGAGGACTGCCGCCGTCGCGGGCCGTGAGCTGGACGATTCGAGTTTCCGGGCGAGCGCTGGCGTCTTGTTCATGGGTACCGTTCCTCTCCGCCTCCAGTTCCCGCACCGGCAGCCGCAGCCGGAACTCGGTTCCCGCGCCGGGCTCGGAGTCGAATTCGACTACGCCGCCGTGGTCCGCCGCGAGCTTGCGCGTCACGAACAATCCCAGGCCGGTGCCGTGCTTCTTGGTCGTGAAATAGGGCTGAAAGAGCTTCGCCGACGCTTCGGGGGCGATGCCGTGGCCGTCGTCGCGAACCGAGATCACCACTTCATGCGCCTCCATCCGCGCCCGGACCTCGATGCGCCCACCCTTTTCGGTGGCATCGACCGCGTTCAGCACCAGATTAAGGACGGCCTGCACGAATGGGTCACGCGCGCCGGACAAACAGGGCAAGTCGTCGGGCACGGCGACTTCGATGGTGCGGCGGCGCGCGCCCTTGTAATACTTGGCAATGTTCATCGCCTCGTCGATCACTTCGCGCACCGCCACGCGCGCACGCTCCGTGCTGGTCGGACGGCTGAAGTTGACCAGTTCCCGCAGGATGTTCTGGATGCGCTGCAATTCACCGCTGACGAGGCCGAGTTTATCGCGGGCGTAGGCGTCGCAGTCGCGCCGTTGCAGCATCTGGACCAGCGAACTGATCGAGGTCAGCGG
>JAEUIF010001057.1 GCA_016795185.1 Planctomycetia bacterium
CGGCGGCGATCCAGTTCTACATCGGCCTGGATGGTTTCAACGTCTGGCTGGTCGTGCTGACGGCGGTGTTGAGCCTGCCCTCGGTGCTGGTCTCCTGGCGACAGATCACCGAGCGCGTGAATGAGTTCTATGCCTGGTTCCTGGCCTTGCAGACGGCCATGATGGGCATCTTCTTGTCGTTCGACATCATGCTGTTCTACGTCTTCTTCGAGTTTTCACTGGTGCCGTTGTTCTTCCTGATCGGCATCTGGGGCGGACCGGAGCGCCGCCACGCGGCCGGCAAGTTCTTCATCTACACGCTGGCCGGCAGTCTAATCACACTGCTTGGCGTCATCGGCGTGGTGCTGGCCTGCCGGGCGAAATCCGGCGAATTGACGTTCGCCATTCCGCGCCTGGTGGAAATCGTCCACGAACGGCTGACCATCCCCGCGGAACGCGACTACTGGCTCGGTGTGCAAAGCGTGGTGTTTCTGGCCCTCATGGCCGGCTTTGCCATCAAGGTGCCGCTGATCCCATTCCACACCTGGCTGCCGCTGGCCCACGTCGAGGCACCCACGGCCGGCAGCGTGGACCTGGCCGGCGTGCTGCTCAAAGTGGGCGCGTACGGCTTCCTGCGTCTGTGCGTGCCGTTGGCACCCGACGTGAGTCTGGTGCTCGGCCTGCCGCTGGTCAGCACCCTGGCGGCCGTGGGCATCATCTACGGGGCGTTCTGTTCCTACGCGCAGGACGACATCAAGAAGATGGTGGCCTATTCCAGCGTCAGCCACCTGGGGCTGTGCATGCTCGGCATGTTCGCGCTGAATCCGGCGGGCTTGAGCGGCAGCCTGATGCAAATGATTAACCACGGCCTGTCCACGGGCGCCATGTTCCTGCTGGTCGGTATGCTGTACGAACGCTACCACACGCGCAAGATCAGCGACTTCGGCGGCATGGCCGGCAAGATGCCATTGCTCGGCGCGTTCATGGTCTTCGTCTGCCTGTCGAGCGTCGGGCTGCCGGGCCTGAATGGCTTCATCGGCGAAGCGCTGGCGCTGTTCGGCGTCTTCGAGCAGCAATGGCTGGTGCAGCGGCAATTCCCGTGGTACGCCATCGCTGGCGCGGCAGGTATGGTGCTGGGCGCCTGGTACCTGTTCACCATGTTGCAGCGTGTTTTCTTTGGCGAATTGAAGGAACCGCCCGTGGTGGGCCACGGCAATCACGAACCGATTACCGACTTGAATCTCCGCGAAGTGCTGACGGTTGCCCCGATCATGGTCCTGTGCCTGGTGATCGGCGTCTACCCGCAGCCCATGTTGGACTCGATGAAGCCAGAGGTGGACGGCGTCAGTCGGATCGCCCAGCTGGCGCGCGACCGTGGCGGCGCGGCGCCGGCCGCGAACCTGCGGGCCGAACGGCAAGAGGAGCGCACCCCGTGAATCCGACCGTCGAACTGGCGAACGTCTATCTGCTGGCGCTGCCGGAAATCGTGCTGACGCTCTCGGCCTGCCTGCTGTTCCTGGCCGGTACGTTTCGGCAAAATCGGCATTTCTGGGCCATGAAGTCGCTCGGCATCCTGGGTGCCGCTGCCTTTATCCTGGCGCTGCCCTTCTATCGGCAGCCGGTCGATCCCCTCTTCGCGCTGCAAGCCCCGAACATGGTCCAGCCCATCGTGCTGGACCGACTGGCGTTGCTGCTGAAGATCGTGGCCCTGATCGGCGGCGCGGTGCTGGTGCTCTTCAGCTGGAACGAAGTTTCGGATGATCTGGCGGCGGAATACCATGCTTGCCTGCTGGTCATCATCGCCGGCGTCGGCCTCAGCGCCATGGCCAACGACCTGATTATCTTGTTCCTGGCACTCGAAATGATCAGCATCCCGACCTACGTCATCCTCTATTTGCAGAAGACCGACCTGGGCGCGCGGGAAGCGGCGGCAAAGTATTTTCTGCTCAGTGTCTTCTCGACCGGCTTGCTCCTCTTCGGCTTTAGTTACCTCTACGGCCTGTGCGGCACGACGAATATCACCGCACTGCTCGACGGGCTGCGGTCCACGGACGCCGGCCGGCTGCCCTTGATTGCCCTGGTGGCCCTGGTGATGGTGGTGGCGGGGCTGGGCTTCAAGATCACGGCGGTGCCGTTCCACTTCTATGCGCCGGACGTCTATCAGGGCACCAGTTTGACCTCCGCCGCGCTGCTGGCCTTCGTGCCCAAAGTGGCAGGCTTCGCCGCACTGCTGCGCGTGCTCGATTTCGTCTGGCCGGGCAACCGGCCGCCGGGCGTGGCGCTGGGCACGCAGGCCCCCATCCTGTTCTGGATCCTGGCGGCGATGACCATGACGGTGGGCAACGTGCTCGCCCTGCTGCAAGACAACCTCAAGCGCATCCTTGCTTACTCCAGCGTGGCGCACGCCGGCTACATGCTGATTGGTCTGGCGACTGCCCCGGAACTGGCCCACCAGGCGGCGGCGGTCGGCGGCGGCCAGGCGGTGGTCTTCTACCTCGTCTCCTATGGAGCGATGACGGTCGGCGCCTTCGCGGTGCTGGCCTACCTGAGCACGCCGCAGGCGCCCATTGAAACAGTCGACGACCTGGCGGGCGTGAGCCGCAGCCATCCCGCCGTGGCCCTGATGATGGCCATCTTCCTATTCAGCCTGATTGGCATGCCGTTGACCGCCGGCTTCGCGGGCAAGTTCTTCCTGTTTCTGGGCGCGCTCGAGGTACGGCCGGAGCAGGCGGTACTGTTCCGCTGCCTGGCACTGATCGCCGCTCTGAACGCCGCCGCGGGCGCGTGGTACTATCTGCGGATCATCGCGGCCATGTACCTGCGTACGCCGCTGCGAGCGATCGACAAGCCGGCAACCTGGCCGGGATTGGCGGCCATCGCGGTTTGCGCCGCGATCACCGTGGCCCTGGGCGTTTATCCGACGCCGCTGCTCCAGGCCGCCAAGGCCGCAGTCGGGCAATGATGATGCGCGAGGTGGGCGGCAAGCACCAAAGCGAGCGGCGGGGTTTAAGCCCCCCCGTGTTTGACCCTGGGCGGGTTGTTGGC
>JAEUIF010001058.1 GCA_016795185.1 Planctomycetia bacterium
TGGCGGGCGGGTCGGCGTCCGGCCCACTCGGCGGGTCTTGCAAGGTCAGGGCATGCCGGTAGCGCGGGCTCGACTGGCGCGAGTACTCGTAGGTCTCCAGGGGCGGGTTCATGCGCGGGTTGATCTGCTGGCCGATGACGACGGCACCGCCGGTCGGCCCGGCGTAGAACAAGTGGATCCGTCGGCAGCCGGGCACGTGGTCCCGAATCCCGCGCAGAACGTCGCGAAAGCGAGTTCCAAGCGTGCTTAGCTGCGCGGGCGAACGCAGCCACATCACGTCCGGCTTTCGGACCAGCACATCGATCTCGACGATGCCGGTCGCCACCGCACGCGTCTCCTCCGGCGCGATCGTCGCGCTCAGGGAAACGCGGATGACCACGTCGCCGGACTTGTTCACCCGCCTGGCCGGCACGCCCGTCACCTGGAAGTCGAGGTCGGCGTCGGTTCCGTAGTCGGGCCAGCACCAGGTCTTGCGCTCCCGGTCGTACTGGTAGCAGGCCACTTCCACGCGGTCAGACAACACAAAGCCCAGGTGCATGGCCAGCGGGATCGGCGCCAGGCTAAAGACGGTGAACCGAGGCAGCACGTCTCGACCGTACCGCAATGCTTCTTCGAGGATGGCGAGCTGTTCGGTGGCTGCCGCTGTCCAGGGCAGCGTGCCGACCGCGGGCCGAATCCAGAGCGGCGCGCCGAACGGTCGGCCGGGCGCCAGCGCTTTCGCCACGTCGCGCAGGTTGACGGGCGACATCAGGTCTTGGACCAGCACACACTGCCCTTCCTCCACCGCCTGGTCGACATCCTTCCCGGCTGCGCTGGCGGCGAAAAAAAGGTGCTCGTAGCCCGCCGGAGCGCCGAGCACCTCTGCCCGCTGCTGCAGCGTTAGCCCGCGCGCCAGCTCCCACAGCCCGTCGCTGCTCAGGTGGTCGATGGTCAGTGTGGGGTGCTTCTGGCGCTGCTTGTCGAGCGTTGCGGGAATGTCCGGCGGCAGCCCGTGCCGGGCGTTGTAGACGAACACCCATTTCTTGAGGGTTGCCTGCCAGTGCTGCACCGCCCCGTCGCAGTCCGTTTCGATTTTGGCCTGCAGGTCTGCCTGCTTCAGCTCGTCGGGGGAGTAGACCTGAAAGACCGTGCCTTCGGCGTGGAACAGCCCGTCGCATTTCCGGTCGCCGATGTTGCCGTAGGCCCTGAGCTGGATGAACTCGGGTCGAGCGCGCTTGATGATGTTCTCGAACAGGCGCTGGAATTCCGTGGGCGTGCATTCGTGGCACTGGTACTTGAACCAGAGCCAGTGGTTGAGGGTGACCGGGTCATACGCCGTGGGGACCATGCCGTTTACCTCGCCCCGGAGCGACGGGCCGTCCGCATCTTCTCGAACAACTCCGCCTGGGCGCGGGCGTCCGTCAAGGCATTGTGGTCTCCCGGCTTGGCCGCCTGAAACTCGGGCCGGATTCGGCTCGATCGGGTGTCATCCCAGGCGCAGCCAACCAGGCCCATGTAGTAAGACTTTACGTCCAGCGGCGCGAAGCCGAACGGGTCCTGCCCCAGAAAGCGGATGAAATACCAGTGAACGAAGGACCAATCAAAGCCGGCGTTGAAGCCGACGAAGACCGGCGTTGCCGGGCCGGCCATTCGCCTCACCCAGTCCCGGAACCGCGCAAGCGCGTCCTCGGGTCGTTCCCCGGACACGGCCAGCCGGGCCAGGTCGAAGCCGCTCACCTTGAGCGCCTCCGGGACGGCGTTGCCGTTGAGCGGCTTGATCTCCACGTAGAAGCCGTCGGCCGGGTTGCCAACCGCGCACGCGCCCAGCGACAGCATGCTGTAATCGCCCGGGATCGGACCCGACGTTTCCACATCCACCGAGACGAAGCACTCCTGCGGATCGGCCATCGTCATTCCCCCTTGCCCATGGCCGGCGTCGGTTCCAGGTCGCGCGCGTGCTGCAGCAGGTCGGCGGCCGTCAAGGGCCGACGCGCGGTGTAGGCTTCGCGCAGCGCCGACGGAATCAGACGGTCAGTGATGTCGGACCACGTGTAGCTCGCGCCGAACTTTTTCTCGGCCTCGGCGCCGGTGGCGAGGACCAACTCGCGCAGCTGCTTGGCGCTCAACTCGATCTCCGGGACCGCCTGGCGGATGAGCTCGGTCCGCTGCTCGTCGTCGGGCCGACGGAATGTGAGCTGGAGCGCCGCGCGGCGCCGGACGGCCGGGTCGAGAGCGTCCGGCCGGTTGGTGATGAACAGGACGGCCATTCGCCGGCCCCCGAGCCGCAAACTGTCGATCCGCTGCAGCAGCGTATTCAGCCCCGCCTTGTCCTCGTGATGCATGTGCTGGTCGACGCGCTTGGCGGCCAGGGCGTCGGCCTCGTCAATGAGGAGCAGCAGCGGCGCGCCGCCCAGGGCGTCGGCCCGCGCTTCGGCCTGCGTGAAGGCCTGGACGATCAGGTCGGTCATCTCGCCGACCATGCCGGTGCCGCGCACCTGTGTGTTGACCTTCAGGAGGTGTACCTTCCCGCCGGCCAGGTCTGCCAGTGGGTCGCCGATCGTCTCGGCCAGGACGGTCTTCCCGCAGCCGACGTCGCCTTCGAGCAGCACCAGGGGAGCGCGGCTGGCCATGATGGCGCAGGCGTGGATGACCTGCCCGTGATGCGTCTGGCTCCACGCGGACAGCCGCTCGGGGTAGAGCAGGAGTTCCAGTTCCAGCAGCAAGCGCCGCTTGTGCTCGTCGATGCCGACCAGGCGGTCATACCAGCCGCGGGCGCGCGCATCCGGGTAAGTGCGTTCGGCCTCGAAAAACTTGGCGTTCAACACCGGCTTGTTGGGCATGTCTCGCTCCACGGTAGGCCGGGTGACGCGCCGACTTCCGGTCGGCCCGTCCGTCACGCTCACGCTCACGCTCACGCTCTCAACCTTGTCGCCGCGCCGCACGGCTTCGAGCTTTTCCACCAGGGCGGCCAGCTCCGCATCAGCGATGCGAAATCCGGCCGCCTCGATCTCCTGGCGAAGTGCCAGCTGGAAGGCGGACCGCTTCGCCAGGTTGTGGGCCCGCGCGTGGTTTTCGGCATGCGCCAGGACGTCCTCGGCGGCGCGCGGCAACTCGCCCAGAGCGTTTCCCGCCTTGCCGGTCAACAGGATGCGGGCCATGGTTACCACCCCGTGAATCGACGCCGGCCCAGCCCGAGGTCGTCCTTCGCGTAGCCCCGTTCCGGACTCCAGGCCCCCTGGCTGTAGTCGAGGGCCGAGCCGCGACTCCAGGAGAGCCGGCACCGCGCCTTGATCGCGTGCCGCTCTTCGTCGCTCAGCGAATACCAGCGTTCGTTGTAATAAATCCGGACGCTGAACTCCGACTGCTGCAGCGTCGGGTCGTAGCGGATGCCGCCGGCCCGGTCGTCCACCAGCCCGATGCCGCCCGCCAGGACCTGGTAGGAGTAGGCCCCGACCACCCGGTTGAAACCGGGCTGCGTCCACAGGAAGTCGATGCGGTCGAGCACTTCCTCGTCGAGCAGGATCCGCAGGTCGTAAATCAGGTCGACGGCATAGTCCACGCCGATTTGCGCGTACGTGTCCACGAGGGCGAAGAGGTCCGCCTGGACCTTACGCGTGATGTAGACCACCTTGGTCAGCGTGGCGGATTGCGAGGCAGATCGGGTCTGGGTGGCGGACAAGGCTACTCCTCCTCTTCCGAAAGGGTGCGAAACGCCGGGCCGAACACTTCACACCAGTGCTCGACGGCTTCTTCCTCGTCACCGTCGCGCTCCGCACTCCACGCGGCGACCGTGGCGTCGTAGGCGTCCTGGACGCAGTCCAGAAAGTCCTTGCGGGTCTGCTCCGTCCAGTCGGCGGCGACGTTATTCTTCGGGTTGACCGAGTCGAGCACCACGACGGTGCCGCCGGCAAGCTGCGTCTTCGCGGGGTTGTAGTAATCGTCAAAGACGATGGGCTCGGCCAGCCGATGCTTGCGGAGGAAGGTGAAGACCTGCCGAAGGCTGGTCTGCCACTCCGGCGTGACCCCAGGCCCGCGCACCGCCGCAGCGGTGACCAGCTCGCAGAAGATCGCCGGCTGGACGAGCGGGCCCTGGAGGTTGTTCCACCATTTCACGAGCCGCACGAGCCGGTTGAATCGCACCGGGCCGGCGACCTTCTTACTCTCCTCCGTGCGCTTCGCCACGAAGTCGTTGTGCGCGGTCACCGAGGTGAGCCGCCAGCCGTCGTCGCGCGGGATGTGGCCGCCGTTGTCGATGCCCAGCGAATCGTCCTTGACGATCGGCGCCACGTCCACCCAGAGCTTGATTCCGCTGGTAAACTTCACCCGCACCGCGCTCTGCAGCTTGGCGAAGTCTTCCTTCGGCTTCTGGGGGTAGATTTCGACGAGCCGGGCGAGGGTGAAGTCCAGGAGGGTGTCGAGCTTTTCCTTCGTCGCCCCCTCACCGGAGTAGTACGCACCCAGATCGACGTCGAACCGGTTTTCCACCGTCTTGCGCAGCGAGGTGAACTTGGCGTTGGAGCCGGCCCGGAGACACTTTTCCAAGACGAAGGTGCCGTCCTCCGCCACCTTGTCGTGCAACCGCTCGATCATGTACTTGACCTGTCGGTTCGCCTCGTCGATATGGTCCTCGGTCGGCCGGATCTGGCGGGTGAACCGGTCAAAACGCCCTTTGATGGTCATGGCATCTCCGCATGGGTTACACTCACCAAGCACCGGTTGGCCAAGCTCGGTCAGGATGAGCGCAGGTGCGCAGGTGGGTCCGTCGGCAGAATCGTGGAGGTCGCGTACCCGGCGCCAACTACAGGCGGCACTTGCCAGTTTCCGGGCACGCGCCTATAAAGGCGATGGATTTAGGTTATCGATCCATATACTAAGTATACTGATCCGTACGGGAAAGGCAAGCTGGGTGACCAGGACAAGAGAGAAGGGTCCCTGGAGCGTCGAGCGGCGCCTGGAGTTCATCGACTTCAAGCTCTTCTGGGAAGGCCGCGTCAACCGCAGCGACCTGGTCGATTATTTCGGGGTCAGCGTGCCGCAGGCCTCGGCCGACCTGGCCCAGTACCAGGAGTTGGCACCGGCCAACGCGGTTTACGACAAGAACCGGAAAACCTACGTGGCCGGCGAAAAGTTCAAGCCGGTCTTCTTCGCGCCTTCCGCCGACCGCTACCTGGCGCAGCTGCGCCTGATCGAGTCCGGTCTCCTGCGGGAAGAGGAGGCGTGGGCCGTGCGCATGCCGGCCTACTCGATCGTCCCGATCCTGCGCCGCCACATCGACGCCAGCACCCTCCGCGGCATCCTGGTCGCGATCCGCGCCCGTGCGGCGCTGCACGTCCGCTACCAGTCCATGTCGCGGCCCCAGCCCCAGCGCCGGTGGATTTCCCCGCACGCGCTGGGCTTCGACGGCTTCCGCTGGCACGCGCGGGCGTGGTGTCACTCGCGTGAACGCTTCGCGGACTTCGTTCTCGCCCGCTTCCTGGACGTCGGCGAGACCAGGACATCCACGATCAACCCGGCGGACGACATTGGCTGGCAGCGCGAGATTACCCTCCGGTTCGCGCCGCACCCGGACCTGAAAGGCGGCAAGCGGAAAGCCATCGAGCTTGATTACGATATGAAGGATGGTGTCGCCGCCATCAAGACGCGCGTCTGCCTCTCGTATTACCTGGAACGGCAGTTCGGGCTGGACGCGGAAGCACCCGCAGGGAAGGGCGAGCGCCAGCAGATTGTGCTGATCAACCGCGAGGAGCTGGAAGCCGCCCGCAAGGCAGTGCGCGATGCCTGCGCGACGGGGGACGGCCTCAGGGAAGAATACTGAAACAACGCGCGGTCGCTACTTGGCACCGAGGCCTTGCAGCTCGGTGTTGTCAGTCCGGTCACCCGCCGTTGCCGGGAGACCCCACCCCGTATCCGGGACAGGCAGCCGTTCTTGTTCCAGACGTAGATTGCGCTCGCGGCAGCAAAGAAATGCCGCCCGTTCTTGGTCACTCAGGTGTACCGGCACGTCCGGCGTCCGGCCCTTGCCCGGCGATGCCAAGTGGCACCAACGGTCAAGCGTGGCAAGATCCATCAACACGCTGCACGTCTGCGGAAAGACGGCACGCAGCGTGGACAGAATCTCGAACCCTTCGACATCGATATCGCCCCAATACACCAACGGCAGCTGCTTGAGCCAGGGAACGTAGCGGAGGATCGTCACGCCGCGCCCCAGACCACCCAAACCGATGGTGCGCTGCAACGCCGGCAGGGTCAGCAAGTTGACCTTGTTTTCCACGATGACGGCCGATGCTTCGCGCACCGGGAGTTCGGCAAGCGCGTGCAAGGGCAGGGAGAACTCCAACCACGGCAAACCCAGCTCCTGCTGGAGGAACGGATCTAGCACGCGCACGTGCAGGTGCGGCTCGGCATAGCGCAGGCCGAAGCGCCGCTCAAAATGGTCCTCGTCGGCCCGAATAGTGTGGGGCGGCAGGACGAGGTCCAACCACTCCCGCAGCAGACCCTCGTGACGCTCGATGAATTTCGTGTCCACGGGAATCGGCAGTTCCCGAGCGAAGCGGTCGGGCCGCGGATGGTCACGGAAGTACTCGACGACCTGGACAAGGCCTTCCAGTTCCGGTGCGACGGCAACGACGCTCGGTGCGTTGGCGCGAATCCAGCCCTCCAGGACCGGAAAGGCGGCCCGCAACTGGGTGACGACCTCCGTGAACGAGGCGAAGGCGCGCTCCTTGGCGAGGTAGGTGAGGTAATCCGCCTGGTTATCAAAGAAGATGCGCGACGGAAACTGGTTGCGGCCGAGCTTGCGGGAATTCACCTCGCGCCACTCGACGGTGTACCCGTAACCAAGGACCTCCTTGGCGCCGTCGCGCAGGCGACGGACAGAGCTGATCGCGGCGGCGACGTCGGCGGCGTCGGGAACCTTGTTGGCGGGGATGGTTCGCGGAAAGAACGTATCGTCACCGCGCAGCCACGCCTGGAGAAAGCTCCCGTAGAGGTTCTCCGCCTTGCGCCGAATGTCGTCCGGTTGAATCATCGCTTCCCCGCTCTAGCGAGGCAGTTTTCGCGCCCGCGACGGCAAGGGACCCGCGGCGCCGGCTTCTTCGGCAATGATCTCCTCGAAGTCCCGAGCCGTCATGCTAAACACCTCGGACCGATTCGAGGTCGCGTCCTTGACGACGTGGAGATAGCAGCCCACATACGGCTCGGTGACCAGCGCCTTGGCGTCCAGCGGGGCGACGATTAACAGCTGCAAGCCGAACTTGCGGAACAATTCCAGGGCGTAGGTGGCGTACTGGTCGTCCACCTTGGAGAACATTTCATCCACAACGACGAAGTGAAACTTGTTGCTCGTCGCGCTTTCGGGCTCGATGTCGTACTGGTAGGCGATGGCCGCCACGAGAATCGTGAAGGCCAGCTTGGCCTTCTCCCCGCCCGATTGCCCGGTGCTATCCTCGAAGTAGCTGCGCTGCTCGCCCGTCGCCGTGTCGATCTCCCGGGCGGCAAACTCGAACCAGCGGCGCACGTCCGTCACCTTGTCGCGCCAGCGCTGCTCGTCGCGCAACCGGTTGATGAGCTTTTCCACCTCCAGGAAGCGTGCCTCGTCGGCTTCCAGGGTGCCCTCGAACGTCCCCGCCAGGCACGCCTTGAGGGCGTCCTGGAATTCGGCGATCTCGACGTCACGCACCGGCCGTAGCTCCAGCCGCATGTGGGTTCCGGGCCGGTATTCCAGCTTCTGGAGCGACCGGTTCAACAGACCGATCTTGGCGGAAATCTCGTTGCGTTCGGTTTGAAACGCCCCGTTCAGCAGGCCGATCTCCTGGAGGACCTTCTCGTTGAGCCGTTCCTTGAAGCGCTGGACGTGGCGCGGCAGATCCTCCCGACGAATATGCTCGCGCAACCGGAGGAAGCTCGCCAGGTAATCAACCTGTGGTTCGAGGTCGGTTCGCTCCTCGCGGAACTCGTGAAGGAAGCGAAGCATGGCGTTGCAGAGCTGAGTCTTCAGCGGATCGAGCGCCCGCCGCAATCGATCGAGGTCGGCGCGCCGGTTGTCCAGAAACGCCTTTTCCTGCTCGAACAGGCATTCCGCAGTGAGCGGCGGGGCCACGAAGCAAGCCTCCAGCTCGGCAAAGCTCACCGCGTGGCGGGCAAAGATCCCTTCCGCCTGCCGCCGTTGCAAAGCGGCCTGCGCGTTGGCGACCAGCCGCTGGCCCTCGTCCAGCTCCCGCCCCAGCGTGGTCTCGGTACGAATGGTGTCGTCCCGCTGTTGCTGCAACGCGGTCTGCCGGGACTCCGCCTCGCCCAGCCGCTGTTTCAGCAGACGAATGGTGTCACTCTGCTCTTCGAGACTCTGTTTCTCCAGCCGGAGCGCCGCGACCTCGCGCTCGTGGTGGGCGTGGTCGATCAACGTGAAGTCGGTGATTTCCTGGGCCTTCGCCGTCGCCACCTGCCGGCCGCGCAGTCCGACCAGTTCCTGTTCGAGCTTGGTAATGCGCAGGTCCAGTCGGCCGTGCTCGTCGCGCAGCTGCTGGACGGCTTCGGCGAGACGGCGCCGTTTTTCGCGGTTGTCCCAGCCGAGCACGTAGTTCCGCGGATCCGCGACCCGGTCGCGGTCGTCTTTCTCGTGCCGGCCGCCGCGCACCTTGACGTGCCGCTGCCGGGTCAGCGCGGGGGCGGGCGCTTCCTGGAACTCGGTCAGGTCCTCGCAACAGCGGTAATCGAAACGCTCGGCCAGCTCGCCTTTCAACCAGGGCACCAGTGGCTGACCGTCCCGAAAAGTCAGCTTGCGCACCAAGGACTGCCCGTCGGGCACCTGGCTCGGTGGCGGCGCGGTGCGCTCGCCCACCCGTACGTAGACCAGGCGTTGGCCGCGCCCCGCGCCATCCGCCAGCCGCGTCCGGTCCACATAACCGCTGACGACCGGGTAGTATTTTTGCGGCACGAGGAGGCTGAGGCCAAAGCCGCGCAGGACCATTTCGATCGAGGCTTCCCAGGGGCGCTCCTCGGGTTTGACGGCGATCAACTCGGCGGCGAACGGAAGGTCTTTCTCCGCGATGTGCAGGTGTTCGCACAGCTGCCGTCGCAGGTGCGCGAACGCCTCGGGCAGGTTGCCGCCGCGTTTGGCCAGCGCCTCCAGTTCCGCCTGGCTTTCCTCCAGGTTGCGCTTGAGCGTCCCGCGTTCCACGACCAGTTCGTCGCGGCGTTTTTCCGCCTCGGCAACGTGCTTCGCAAGCTCCTGGGACAACGGCACGAGCCGCGCCTGGACGCCGGCGAACGCCACCTCGCTCGTCACGTCGTCCCCGAGTCCCGCGCCCCGAAGCGCTTCGTGGTAACGGCGGCTGGCATCGCGTTTGGTCGCGGCCTGGGCTTCGTGGTTCTGAATCAGCAAGGGGATCTGCCGCAATCGCTCCCCGCCGGCATGTTCGAGTTCGTTTTTCAGCCGGCGGCATTCCTCCTGGGCCACGGTGATGTCACGGCCCAGCTGGTCTTTCTTCTGCCGCACGATCGCCAGCTCCCCTCGCCGTGTTTCGCATTCCGGGGCGAGGAGGTCAACGGTCTTCTGGCGGAAGAACGAGTCCGCGGCGTCCATCAATCGCACGGCCTGCTCCAGCAACCGGGCTTGCTCCTGATAGGCTTCCCCAAACGAAGCGACCGGTTCGAGCAGCTCGAATTGGCGCCGCACGCGCACCAGGCACCGGTGCGCTTCACTGAGCTGCGTGAAGTGATTGAGCAGGCTGTCGACCTTTTCGCCCCACGCCTTGGCTTCGAGCATGTGCTCGCGGACAAAACCAGTGAGGCTCCGGATGTCCTTGACGGCCACGGTCTGATTGAACACGTCCATGGCTTTGGCACGCAGGCCCGTGGTTTTGACGAGCCAGGATTGATACTCCGTGTAGCTCGTCGTCGCCCGAAAACCGCGTTTTTCCATCTGCTGCCGGAGTTTTTCGGTGCTGGCCAGCCCGGCGCAGTCGGCGGCAACGGAGCGCTCCGCCGGTGCGAAGCAATAGACTTTTTCGGCCCCGCCCTCGCTGTTCAGGTAGAGCAACACGGCAATGGTGAAGGCTTGGCCGCTGCTCTCATTGCGGAAACACCCCAGGAGCACCGAGTAGTGGGCATTGCCCGGCCGCAAATACTGTACTTCGGCGCCGACTTCCTCGTCGCGGCCGAGGCGACCGTAGGCGCCCTTGATATAACTGCGTTCGTTGCGTTCTTGCTTGCCGGCCCCCGCGGCCACGTTGTAGTTTCGGACCACCGGGCGCACGAGCAGCGTCAACAACGCGTCGACCAACGTCGACTTACCCGAACCGTTTTGCCCGATGAGCAGGGTCGTCTGGCCCGCAGGGCGGACGGCATGCACCCCGCCGCCGGCACTGTCAAAGGTCCCCCAGTTGTAGACTTCCAGCTTGTGCAGCCGAAAGCCCGGACGAGGGCACAGGTCGGTCAGGAAGTTATTGTCCATCGACATCACGGGCGCGTTCGCCTCGCCCTCGCTCGCCCGCGGCGCGGACCAACTGTGCCTTCAAGGACTCCAACTCGGCCGCCGGCAGCCGGGCTTTGAGGATGCGACGGATTTCCCACGCTTCCGGTTCGTCGCTGAACTTGCGGGTAAAGCCCAGGTCCTCCAGCTTGGCCAAGGCGGCGGACAGCTCACGCCGCGCGCGAACTTCGTCGTGGTGGGCGGGAAACAAGCCGCGCCACTGGTCGAACAAGTCGGCGGCGTCGATGACGCACCGCTCGTCGTGCATTTCTTCCTCCTCGAAGCGCCGCAGCGCTTCGCGCAGCAACACCGCCAGCAGGGTTTCGTCGTACCCCAGCCGCGTTCGGCGATACAGCTTGGGAAGCTGCTCGTAACCGGCGGGCTGTTCGTCGTCCGTCAACTGCCTCAGGTACGCCAAACCTTCGGGCTCGTCCACGACGAGCAGCAATCCCAACCGCGCGAAATAGGTGGCCAGCTGCGTCTGCGCAGCCAGAACCAGGTTCCACGGGCGCTCGTCGTCCGCATAGACGACGCCTTGCAAGAGCCGAACGGCGGCGATGCTCCAGTCGCGAAACTCCGGCAGCTCGGTGCTGGCCATCCGCAGTCCCTCATGTGACGAAGCGAACCAGAGGTACCGTCAACGCAAGCGCCTGTTCGCCGCGGCCCCTCGGGAGGACAATTTCTTCCTCGGCGTCCCGACTGATGGGATGGCCATCTTCGTGGGCGATCTGGAGGTAGCCCAGCACCTCGACGACGCCTGCCTCGGGCGGATGCTCGGCGAGCAAGGAACCGAGTGTGGCCATGCCGTCCCGGGCGATCATCTCTTGCACCTGACGGCGCATCCGGCGCCAGTCCAGGCGCTGCATCTGCGCCAGCAAACGGAAGGTTTCGGCACGGCGCTCGGCATCCGTTTCGTGCTCGGTCAGGGAGACCGCGGCAAGCCGGGGCGGCTCACTCCAGAACGTCCGCGCGAACGGCGATGCCATCGGAACCTTGGTCTCTACGGTCAGTCCGACCGTGCCGCGCGGCGGGTCGGTGGCCAGGCAGGTGGCCAAGCCCAATATGTCGCGGCAAAGTTGGCCGACACGCTGCCGGTCTTGCTGGGCCCGTGCGTCCAGCAGCCGGCGAAGCGTCGCGGACAGGCGCTGATTCGTCCGCATCACCTTCTCGGCCTCGGCCAACAGCGATGGCACCATCCGCCGGACGGTCTCCAACCCGTCGCTCTGCTCCATCAACTCCGGGATCGTCCCCAGTTGCACGATGATCGATTGCAACTTTTCCTGCTGCGCCGGCGACAGAATAAAGCGAACGAACTCGTAGAAACTGACCCCTTGATCTTCTCGTTTCAGAACGGCTTCCGAGTCCAGCGCGAATTCCAGGATGCCGCCCCGCGAGTCGCGCCCTTCGCTCTGCCGCTGCTGGACCTGCTGAGTGATCTCCTTGAACTTGTCTTCGACCGCCCGGAAGTCTCCCTGGAGCTGCTTCAACAGCGAAACCGCCATGCCGAAGCGTTCGCGGATCTGGGCCGGCTGGTAGCGTGTGACCAGCCCTTCCCGCTCGATCCCGCGGATCTCCCGTGCGATGCGTTCCGTCTCGGCACGCAAATGACCGAGCCGTGTCTCCGGGTCCTCCGAGGCACCAACGACGAGGTCGGCCAGGGTCTCCATGACGAGGCGCAAGCGCGACTCGGTGCCGACGTAGCCGAAGTCCTGTTCCAGGACCCGGTCCAGGAAGGCGAAGACTTCCTCGGTATGGGGTGTCAGCTGGTACACCGGCTCGTTGCGCCCGGCCTCCAGCAGGCGGCGGAGCCAGCGCGTCTGGCTCGAACACCATCCCGCGAGGTAGGTCTCCGGCTTGTCCTGTAACTTGTCGGGGTAGCTTTCCTGGATGGTCTCTTGATACGTGACGAGTGCGGCGAGCAACTCCGCGTGCGGGATCGTGATCCGCCCGGCCCGCTTGAACTGGTGGTTGAGGAAGTCCACGATGAACGCCACGTTCGGCGAGCGCAGCAGCCGCACGGCGGGGGCAGTTTCGAAGTAGGCGATTAGCTTTGCCAGGTCCATGTGGATTCTGTTCGTGTGCGTCGCTGGTCGTAATTTCCCCAACCACATAGACAATAATGGGATGCGACGGCCATTTCCAGCTCCGTAGGTGCGCCAGCATCGACGTAGCCACACAATGTTACGCGCAAACGGGCAGACGACAGCCGCTCACCGTTTGTGGCCAGCCTTGTCCCACAGGATTTGGAGTGACTGGCCACCTTGCATGTGCTCGGCCCGCAATACCAGATCGGCCATGTCCTTGACGGCATAGTCCACGGCCAACTCCACCACCGCGTCGCCGCGCCGCCGTTTCTGCGACCACGCTTCAAAGGGATAGGAAGCGATTGGCAGGAAGGTTTGGACGCCGCGCGGCTGCGGGTTCGGCACGGTGCAACCCGAATTGATGGGTGAGAGGCAGATCCGCTCTTGGTGCCGCCCTACCAAGAGGGATGTATCCACCGTCAGCACACAGTGCGTGCGGCCACGATAGGCTCGCGCGGATAGCAACTTCAACAGGCGCTCGCGGCTGAGCCAGAAGAATACTTTGCGATTCAGCGTCTCATACCACTGCCGTGGCGTCATCGCTTGCAAGCACTTTTTCAGCGCTCGGTCGCTCATCGGTTTCTGGTCGCGAATGACCGCAGTCCCCAGCACCGGATGGGAGATCGTGACGCATTCGGGCCGGTGGCACGACTCAATGCGGTAGCGCTCGGCCCCGGTGTACGCAAATGCGTCTAGCAGCGCAGTCGTGCTCAACAAACCGTGGGCCCGGATGCTGTCCCAGGTGCCGGCTTCAGCCATGTGGAATAGCCGGGGAAAGTGTGTCAACAGGTCGTCCACGCGCACAGATCGGCACCTCCTACCACGCGCGGCGGTCGATAATGCTGCGCGAGTGAAATCGCGTGGAGATGAGCGATACCGGCGCAGCAGCGACACGTTCCATTTCCTGAATGAAGCGGATCGTCTCCGGGGTGAGCTGCTCAAAGCGCCGCGCGCTCCGGTTCTCGGCAGCCAGGTAGTCGGCAAAGGTCAAGGCGATGTCGGTCGGCGCGTTCAGCGAGGCCGCCTTGCGCAAGAGCGCCCAGTCAAACTCTGCGATGCGCCGCTTGCGCTTGGTCGTTGACGTCACTTCAATCTTGCGCAGTTCACCCGCCTCCAGACCCGACCGCTGGGCGATTTCCTCCAGTGTAATCTCCTGGGACATGAAGCCGGACGTCTTGCCATCGCCGTCCGGGCTCTGCACACGGATTGGAAAGGCCCGACAGACCATGACGACCTTGCGGACGCGGCTGGGGGAAATGCCAGCCTCCGCCAGGCAGCCCGCCACCGTGGTGTCGCGCGAAGTGACGTGGGGGTAGTGCCCGTGGTACAGGCTGAGGCCCGTTCCCTGGGTGCCTTCCAGCAAAATGCGCTGACGATTGCAAAACGCCCGTTCAAGCAACTCCCGTGTGTCCTTGATGAAGGGTTTCAGGTCGGCGTCATCGCGAGCGAGCCGGGCGGGGTCCGTGAGGCGCTGCATGATGCGGCGGGCGGTTGCCGCTCCGACGCCTTGGCCGGTGGAGCCGATGTCCTGCACCAGCGGTTTTTCTTTCTCCCGGTCGTCGTCCGAGATGATCATCGCCTGCGGGTCGATCGCCAGTCGGCTCGCGTCGATCCCACATTCACCGATCTCCTGCAGCAGCGTTGGGACATACAGCACGGCGCCCGGCCCGATAACGAGCTGGGCGTTGCAGGAACGGCTACCGGACGGCAGGTGGTGAAACGTGTAGGGCTCCGGCTCCTCGTAGACCTTGTGGCCCGCGTTGGGACCGCCCACGCGCATCAGCAGGTCGTACTCCCGCGCCAGGTACGAGACGATGTGCCCTTTCCCTTCACTGCCGTACTGCCCCCCGACCAGGACGTCAACCAGGCGGAGGTATTCCCGCCCATACAGGCCGAGATGGCTGGCCGCCCGGACCAGCACATCGTCCTCCGTGCAGCGCTCGGTGTTGATGACCACGTCGGCGATGTCGGCCAGGCGGGCCACCGCTCGCTCGGTCTTGTTCTCCTGGGCCTGGGCGTAGCTCGCCAGCTCTCGGATTTCGGGCTTGCGCTCACGATAACGTCGGGCCAGCACGGCGTCAGACGCGTGCAGGTGGATGTGGTAAACGCGCGGGCCGAACGCCTGGCGAATCGCTTCGACCTGGGGCTCGATCCGGACCGCGTCGATCAGGACGATGGCGTCGTCTGGCCATTGCGTCAGCCGGCGTGCCAGGGCGTCGCGCACCCACTGGCCCTTGGTGCGGCGGTCCAGGATTTCGCCGTAGCGCTGCATCGCACCGCGCTCCGGCTTGATCTTCTTGGCCAGTTCCCGGATCAGGTCCTTCGTCTTTACTGAAACGGCACCAAAGCGTTCTTCAAGGCTTCGGCACAGGGTTGTCTTGCCGGAGCCGATGGGACCTGAGACCAGGACGATGTGCTTGACCACGGCGGGCTGTCTCCGAAGTGTCCGGCACCGACGGCGTGTTTCACGACTCGAACAACAGGCCTGGCGTGGAACTGCTGCGCGCGGCGGCCCCCGGTAGGTCGTAGACGGTGACGGGGACATCACGGGCGCACAGGGTCTCATCGATCAGTTCGCTCACGACCGCCCAAGAGCCTCCTGCCTGGCCGCACCCGATGCGCGGCATATGCACGCTTGCCCGCTGGCGGACAGCGATCTCCGCCAGCTGCTCCAGGCAGGTTTTCATGGCACCGTAGCGCACACGAGGCCGGCGCGACGGTCCGTAGCCCTGCTGACAAATCATGCTGAAGACGGCCAATGTTTCATCGACCGGGCAGTAACGACCTTGGCCGAGGGCGAACTGGTCCCGGTGTGCTTCGGCCCAGGACACGAAGTCCTGCTGCACGTCCGGGAACCGGCGACGCATCACCAGGGCAAATCCTCCCCCCCAGCGGGCAGCCCGGTCGTTGACCACATGACAGACGATTCGCAGGTCAGGCCCGCGCGGCTGGGTCGCGTCGCCTCGCAGGTAGGTCATCGTGGGCCGCGCGGGCGACTTCGCGTCCGGCACATACGCGATACCGACGACACGGGGATACCGGTGCTTCGGAAAGGGCGGGATGCCGACCACTTCGGCGCGGACAGCCTGGGGCACTTCCGGCCAGCGCTCCGTGCCTTTGGCGGTGAAACCAATGGCCGTGCATTCCCGAACCACCGTGGCTTCCGGAAGCAAGGTGCCACTGGGCAGCTGATACGACCAAGACCGGGAGCCGACGGCGTAATCGATGCGGTAGCGGCCCACCGCCTCACCCTGTTCCTGGCGGGACGTGCAGAAGGCGGTGCAGGCGGAGTCCGTTAGACGCACCACGCGCAGCAGCAACGCCTCGGTCGAGACTTCGTACTGTTTGCGCAGCTCCATGAGCACGTCGATCGACAGCGCCTGGCTCTTGAGGTCCGGGAAACTGCCGATCGGCATGAGGATTTCCGCGGCGGCGACGTTGCACAACAGCTCCAGCTGCCAATCGCCCTCGTGCATATGTTCGCGCGCGACGCGATTGCGGATGCGGTCGCGGCAATCGGGAAAGAGTGTGTGAGCGATCTCGTGGGCGATGGAAAAACGAACCCGGGCCCCGGGCCGGTTGGGGTTGTACTCGATCTGTAGGCGGTCCGCTGCCAGCGGAACGGTGCGTGCATCCAGGATGTCCTCGCGCGGCACCACAGGCAATTCCAAGTGATCGGCCAGCGCGAAGGGGTCAAACGGGGGGCCCGTCCAACCCGTCTCAATGGCACCGAAAACCAAAGCACGGGCCGACTGCGTGATGTAGGCCACCGGGTCTTGGGCCTTGGGCAATTTCAACACGGACGGGTGGGTCCAGAACGGGCTCGGCTTGGCCAAGTTTGTCCCTCGCTGAAACAGGTCGCTGGGGCGGCAGCAGCCGACAGTTCCCTTGCGGCCGACCGCGCGGACAGCAGGAACCACAACCACCGAACTCTACTCGGTCGGCCGACGGAAATCGAGGGGCAGTCGCTACTCTCGCCTGAGAAACGCATGCTACACCAGACGGCCGGCAACAGAAGGTGGATGCGGTGTTCCCGGCATGCACTGGACCGCCAGACCAAGCGGGCACCTCCGTTGACACACGCCGGTACGCCCGGAGAGCGCCTGCGGGAATGTGGCCTGCCTGCCCCATACCGCTACTCGCTAAAATGATTCTCAACCGCGCCGCGCGGCCGAGAATTCATGGACGAGCACATCGACGGCCAAAGCAAATCGGGGTCTGTTCCCACGGCGGAAACGTCACGCGCAGCGGCGCGAGCAGCAAGATCGAGCCCACAGCCAGAGTGATCAAGGAATGCCCATGACCATGCCGACGCAACGAAACCCGTGGCGGTCCACCATCACGGAAGTCCGACCCAACCAGCTCCATACCTATGGAGTGGACCAGCAAGACTTGATCCGACAATTCAGTTACGAGGAGATGGTATTCCTCTTGCTGCGCGGCCGGAAGCCGACAGCCCCGGAAGCAACGCTCCTCCGGGCAGTCATCCTCTCCCACGCCAGCCATGGGATCACTGGTCAAAGCACTCTGGCAGTGCGCATGGCGGCCGATTGTCGTTCGAATTTCCTCCACGCGCTCATCGCCGGTTTTTCCGTGGGCGCTGGCGACTACGATCAGGGTGCCTTGCGGGCCGCCATGGAACAGCTCCAGCAGCTGGCTGAGCAACCCCCTGCCGAGCTGACCGATTGCGTCCGTGCCCGACTTGGCCGAGGCGAGAAATTCATCGGCTTCGGGCACCGCTTTTTGTTCCACGAGCGAGACCCGCGTGCTGTCACACTAGTACAGCTCGCCAACGAGGTCGGCTTCGCCGGGCGCCACCTGGAGCTGGTGCGCCGTATCGAGGAAGTCCTGGCGGCGGAGAAGGGCGTTTACATGAACATTGACGGCGCCGGTGGGGCGATCCTGCTCGACCTGGAATTGAACCCAGCCATCGCTCACTTGATCATCGTCGTCGGGCGGGCCCCGATGTACGCTGCGGCATACCTCGAACGCCTGGCGGAAGGGCATCCTCCGTTTCCTCGCATTGAGGTAGCCGACCTGGTCCCAGAGAACGGACAACATGGACCGAAGTGACAGCCGACCAACCCACGTAGTAGGCATCATTCCTGCCAGGGGCGGATCCCAGGGTGTCCCGAGGAAAAACCTGCGCCCCTTGGCCGGGCAGCCGCTGCTCAGCTACACAATCAGGGCGGCGCAGGCGGCCAGCAGTCTCAACCGTGTGGTTGTCTCGACGGACTGTGACGCAATCGCGTCCTGCGCCCGTGAGTGGCAGGCCAATGTGTTCCGCCACCCGCCGGCTCTGTCCGCGGATGATGCGCCAACGTATCCCGTGATTCGCTGGGCTCTGGAAGAGTTGAAACGCCAGGGTACGGAGCCCGATGTGTGTGTCGTCCTCCGGCCACCTCCCCGCTGCGCACCGCTGCAGATATCGATGCGGCCGTCCGACTGCTGGCTGCAAACCCATCCGCCGATTCCGTCGTGAGCGTGGAGGCCGCCGTCGGGATTCACCCGGTGCGTCTCAAACGCATTCTGGTGGACGGGGCCTTGAAAGACGCCTTCGAGGCCGAAGGGCACTCCCCACGTCGCCGCCAGGACCTGGAACCGCTGTTTCGCCGGAACGGGGCCATTTACGTCGCACGAGCCGCGGTCACTGAGCGTCAGGGGTTGTGGGGGGACGACTGTTTGGCCTACGTGATGCCCGAGGAACGGTCCATCAACATCAACACGGAGTTTCAGTTCCGAGTGGCGGAGTGGGCCATTCAACACGCGCCATCCAGAACATGCTAACGGGGTGACTTCGTTAGCGGCGACTAGAACTAGATCAAGCTCGTCGGTAGTCATGCTGCGTGCCGCACCATCGCTCCGGGTGAGCTTGAGGCAGGGCAGTATCGGCCTGTACTTGGTACAGTAATCACCTGCTGAGCTGCGCCGTGGTCAGGCTTCAACAGTCGCGAATTGACCAAGGGAGCTGTGCCCGACATTCTCGGTTCCTGGGGCGAGGGGCGGCGAGGAGCCCGACTATGGATGAAGACCGGAACTCAAACGACGCAGGTAACCTGAAGAGCCAGGTGCCGATCGATCAGCTCGGATTGAAGTCTGCCCTTACGCGGAAGCTGAAGCAGGCAGGTATCAAGACGCTTGGGCAGCTCGCGAGCGAGATCGGTGATGAGCGGGCGTTCGAGAAGAAAGTCGGCGGGCTCGGCAAAGAGAACCGCCGATCGATTCGCCGAGTGGTTGCGGCATACTCAGCCCCGGCTCCGGCCGCTCCGGCTGGAGTCTCTCCTTCTGGTCCGGTGCCGGCACCGACATCAGGACAGCCGCTTCCACCGATCGTGGCGGCGCCTCCAGCGACGCAGGGAATCCCTGCTGCACCGTATCAGCCAGCGTTGTGGGAGAAAATCTGCGCTTACAGCGGCGCAGGAATCATCCTGGTCCTCGCCGGTTTTCTTTTGGTACGGAATGAGCCGATAACGGATGCCAATTTGGTCGTCACATTGCGCACCTTAATGAGTGTGTGCGCCGCCGTTCTCGGCGCCGCGATTCCCGGGTTTTTGCATATCAGCCTGTCGGGAAAGGGGCAGGCTCTCCGTGCCGGTGGAGCGCTCGCACTCTTTGTGCTCACCTACTGGGCGACCCCCAAGGTGCTACCGCTCAAGATTGAGGCGCAGCTTGATTCAATCAAACAAGACACGGAGTCGATCAAAGCAGACACCAAGGGCACGCGACGGGATGTCGCGGAAATCGCGGCGCTTCTGCGTAAGGAATTGTCGCCAGGGGGGGCGGAAGAGGCCGATCTCACCACCGAGATCGACCTGCGCAAGATGCTACGGAAGCGGCCGTCCCGGCGCGCAAAGGAATTGGCTTCCGAGATCCCGAATGACGCGAATGCCTACGCCTTGGCGTTGAAGGCGATTGCCGAAGACCGGCTCGCGGATGCAAGGACGTACCTCGGGCTGGCACAGGAAAAGAGAGAGACGGAGCTCGCGAACATCTATCTTGCTCAAGGCGACGTTGACTACTATGCCCAGCGACCCGCGGAGTCTCTGGTCTGGTACAAGAAGGCGCTGCATTTGCAGCCGGACGACGTGACGATCATGGTTGCGCTTGCCATGACGCACCTTGCGCTGACGCAGTATCAAGAAGCCACTCATCTGGTCCAGCGTGCGACCAAAATCGTCCAGAGCGACTCGAAAGAAGATTACCGCAGACTCGTCGTGCTGACCGACGTGATGGGAACAATAGCCCTGAAGGAGCGGAAGTACAAGGAGGCCGAAACCCACTACCGGCAAGCAGAATCTCTGCTACGCAAGCACGGGGATGTAAAGGGGCGGCTGATGGCCGGAGTGCTGTTCCATCTGGGATACCTCAATCTGGAACTCCAGAAGCGAGACGTCGGATTGAAGCTGATCGGGGAGGCGATCGAGATCGACAAAGAGACCTTGCCAAAGGACAGCGAGGAATGGAGTCGCTATCTCGATTTCTTTGTCACCGAATACCAAAGTGCGGGAAAGCTCGGCAAAGCCCAAGAGCTGGCCGAGATGTCTTTGGATCTCATGAAGAAAAAGTACGGGCCCGATGACCTGAGGACGACGGCCACGATGAACAATCTTGCAGAGGTGTATGCGGAGCAGGGAAAGACCGGCAAAGCCGAAGAGCTGCACAAACAGGCGCTATCGATCAGGGAGCGACAGCTGGGTCCGATTCACCCGCTCGTGGCGGTGAGCTATCAAAACCTGGGGTCGGTGTACGGCAAGCAAAAGAAATACGCCGAGGCAGAAGCTGCTCTCAAGCATTCCATTGGCATCTGGGAGAAGGCTGAGCCGGCAGACGCCCTGTATGCCGCATTCGCCTACGAGAAACTGGGGGAGTTCTATTTCAACCAGGACAAAAATCCTGAGGCGGTCGATTGCGCCGAAAAACAACTGCAGATCCTCACTAGCCAACTGGGGAAAAGCCACAAGGAAACCGAACGGTGCACCGTGCATCTCATCGGCCTGTTGCTCAAGTGTGGCTCCAAGCAGGCCAAGGATGAGAACTTCCGGGCAGCGGAACGGACCTTCAAGAGGGCGATCGGCATTGCAGAAAGCCTCCCGGAGTCTCACCGACTGATGATTGCCCAGGGATTGGACCTGTTAGCCTTTTCCTACGCTCAAGAGCACAAATTCAGAGATGCTGAGGCTGCGTGCAAGCGAGCGTATGAAATTCACGTCAAAGCGTTGGGCCCGGCGCATGAGCTCACCGGAGAAGCTGCACGGCATTGGTCGTTAGCGCTCCGATTTGTGGCCGGAGAAGAGCGGGCGGCAGGGAACGCTCGTGAATGCCAGGCTTTGTTTGAGAAATCGGTCAGCGTGCTGGAGGAGGCCAAGCAAGAAAAGCACGCCGAGTACGGCAAGGCCCTGGACTGCCTTGCGACCGAGTATTTCCTCCAGACTAAATTGGATGCGGCTGAGTCGCTATACAAGAAGAGCCTGAAGGTCTTTGAGGAGACCGTCGGGCCGAATCACAAGTTTGTTGCGATTACGCTCGGGCGGTATGCCCAGTTCCTGCGAAAGACCGGGAAAGTCGAACAAGCGAACGCGGCGGAAAAACGGGTGGAGAGCATTCTGATGAGTTTGAAGGAATAAGGCGGCACAGCCCCTGAGCCTGCGGCCGCCGTTATCTCACCGTTGAGGGCAAGAGCGGGCAATCTATCTTGCGAGCCGTCGCGGAGGCGCCTGGGCGAACGAGGGCGGATGATTGATCATCATCTCAAAAGGAGCCAGGGGCCCTACACCGCGCTAAACCGGCTTCGCGGCTGCATCTGGCCGACACGCATCGGACACACCGATGTTCACCATAACTCAATGCTGGTCGTGCGGCCCCTCTTTCACCGGAGCCCATTGCCATTCCTGAAATCTGCCAGCCAGGCAAGAGCCACTTGCACCGCAGCGCGGGGCAACAGCGCGGATTCAAGTTGCTTCCGTCTCGTTTCCGGCCGGGTATGGGTGTAGGTGGCCGTCATGCCGAGCCCAGTGCCGTTGCCTCGGTTCCCTCCAGGCGAGTGTCCCATCAGCTCGTTGCGTACCAGAGGATCAACGTTGGCCTCCTGTAGACCGGTGGCAAAGAGGTGTCGGAGCAACTTTGGTGCGGTCGTCGCAGTGAGCCGGATCTTGCTGGTCAGCCGCATGAACTCCACCCGAATCCTTTCCGTCTTGATGGCCCCGAGGTCCCGCCAAAGGACTCGTGCCTCTTGCAAATGTTCACGGCGTGACAAGCTTCGCTCGATGGACGTCTCCCGAGCAGTGGTCCGATCTGCCAACTCGCTCTCCAGCTGGGCAGCGCTGAGTCCCGTCAACGGCGGTTCGCACCCGCGCGCAAACTTGCGCCGACGAAACACCGGGCCGCTGCGGCGCTGTCCGACTTGCCGGCGCAGGACATCGACGAGGACGGGCAGCAGGGGAATCTCACGCTCGTTGCGTGTCTTGACGCGCCAGCCGAGTTTCGCCTTGTTCCGTACGTGCAACACGGCGCCTTCCAGGTCCAGATCGTCGGGTAGTAAAAGGTGAGTCAACTCGCCCGGACGGAGGCCAGTCAACATCAGGGTCAGGAATACCGTGAACTGCCAATCGTCGCAGGCTTCGAGGAAGCCACGCTCCTGCTCAGGCGTGAACAGCGTGATCGGCCGGGCCTGCTCCACGGGGATGCGATCGATCTCCAGTGTGGCGAACGGATTTTCCGCATACGGCGGCAGGTTGCGGCGCTTGCTGGCGTAGTTGAACAGTGCGCGGCAGGTTTCCAGGATGTAGCGGATGCCCTTGTCCATTAGCGGCCGCTTGGGGGTGTTCTTGTGCCCGTTGGCCGCGACCTGGATGATGCGCAGATGGCGGACGAACTCCTCGGCGTTATGATTGCCGAAGTGCGAGGCGTAACGGACCGGCCGGACTGCGGCAACAAAGCGAAGCAGATGATCCGTGGCGGTGCGGTAGCGGCTGATCGTCTGCACCGAGGAGCGCAGCACCTGCTCGTGATGTTGCAGCCAGCGCTCGCGCAGCTCGGGAAGGGCGATCGGCTCGAAGCTCAGCGCCGCGGGGGCACCGACTTCCAGTTGTGCGTTGATCTGGGCAGCCAGTTGCCGGGCGGCTTCGCGGTCAGGTCCGACACGCGGGCGGTGGCGCTGGCCATGTTCGTGATAGCAGAGATACCAAACTTGGCCGCGGAGGTAACCCTGCACGCGGCCGACGCGGAAGGACGAATTTTTCCTGGCCATGGTCCCCGTCAGAGAAGTTTCCCGCCACAAAACGCCACAAACACCGCCACAAACGGGAAACTCTGAGGACTCCTCAGAAAGGCAAAGGCCGACGAGTCATGCACTTATGACTCATCGGCCAGCAGGCAAGCGGAGAGGGCGGGATTCGAACCCGCGGTAGGGTGTTACCCCTACACCGATTTAGCAAACCGGCGCTTTCGGCCGCTCAGCCACCTCTCCAGCCTGAGCCGTGCCTGCTGGCACAGCGCATCTTGCCAGAATACTGGACCGTGGCTCCGAGGGCACGGCTTCCTGGCCGTGCCCGCTGCGCCTCAGCGAATCCAGAACTCCCACCAGCGCTTTTTCTGTCGGCGGACGTAGGCCGCCACGTCCGCCACGTCGCCTTTCTTCAGCGGCGCGCCGCGCTCAATGCCGCAACCTGGACACTTCCAAATCACCTCATCCGTCTGCGTGGACAGCCTCTGGAGCACCTGGGCGGTGTCGCCCGTCAAGTCGATCTTGGGTTCCATCGGCTTACGGCACTTGTTGCAGCGCTGCATCTACTCTCCTTCCCAATGAGCCTGGTTAGGGAATTGGTTTCGCGAAGAATTCGGCGAATTAATGCAAGGTCCCAGGAGTGCTTGCCTGACCAGCGGCAGTACGTCGGGCTTTCCAGCCCGACAGGTCGTGCCAAGGGCTGGCCGCGCCCGCGCGACGACACCGCGGATCACCGGCGCTGCGTGTCGGGCTGGAACGCCCGACGTACTGCCGGCAGCCACCCCCTGGACGCTACATTAACCACCAGTACCAGGAATCCCGGCGCGATGCAATGACCGACCGGCAGCTGACCAACGACAATCTGCCGCACTTTGCCTGGGAAAGCGTCTGCGCAGCGAGCGCGGGCGGGTGCGCAGCGTGTTTTGGCCTGCATACCGCCTCTTTGGTCCACGATTTGCAATCCTGAAAACGCTGTCGGCCGGCGTCATGCGGATGCCGGCCCGACGCCACTCGAATTCAGGAGGTATGAAACATGAAGCCTGCGGTACTGGTTGGCTTGCTGCTGATCGTGCTGGCCCTGGTGGCCTTCTCCTATCAGGGTTACCTGTGGGTGACGACCCAGGAACAGGTCGCGCAGATTGGGCCGGTCGGCATCTTTCGCGACAAGCACATTCCGATTCCGGTGATGCCGATTGCGGCGGCGGTGGCCTTGATTGGCGGTGTCCTGCTGTTGGCCCGTGGGAGTCGGTCGCCTTCGTGAAGCAGCCCGCTCGGCGGCGGGTGGAACCATCAACAACCAGGATGCCCGGTTCGACAAACCAAACTGGTCGAACGGGGCATCCTGGTTTCTTGATGCTCAGCAGGCCGCATACCGCCGGCGGGAAACTCGCGGCTGCGCCGCTCGTGCCGCCGCGGAGCGGCGGGCTACTTTGGAACTACAGGACGACTTCCTTGCCGTTGAGGATTTCCTGGGCCAGATCGATCATCGGCACGCGGCGGTTGGTCGCGCCGCGTTGCAGCCGGCGAAAGGCATCCGCCTCGGACCAGCGGTGGCGCTTCATCAGCACGCCCTTGGCGCGTTCGATGACCTTGCGGTTTTGCAGGGTTTGCTTCAAGGAAGCGTTCTCGTCCTTCAGTTCGCGCAGTTCGCTGAAGCGCGCCCAGGCCACGCGAATCGCTGCTCCCAGCTGGTGCGAATCGATCGGCTTGACCAGGAACGCCAGGACGTGCTCCTCCAACGCTCGCTGGAGCAGGCTGGCATCGCGGTCGGCGGTGATGGCGACGGCGGCGACGACTCGTTCCTGGTAAATCTGCCGCAGGGCCGAAAGGCCGTCGATGTGCGGCAGATGAATGTCGAAGACCACCACATCGGGTTCGAGCGCCAGGACCTTGCGCAGCATGTCGGTGCCGGTGGCGGCCTCGCCGACGACCGTGTGCCCAAGTTGAGACTCCATGATGTCCCGCAGATGCTGCCGAATAGCGGCGTCATCCTCCACCAGAACAATCTTGAGGGGCGACAACAACGGTTCCGGTGCGCTCACGGTGACCTCCGCGGAATCTATCCTGACACTGTAACAGTAGCATGTTCCGCAGCAAACGAAATGCCAGATCGCCAACCAAATCCAGGCTTTGCCCCGTAGCGGCGATCCCGCGATCCCGGCGGTCAGCCGAATTCCGTTGACAGGGGCTGACCAGCCGTTAAACTTTCATTCGGAAAATAATCGTGCTGCCCTCCTGAGCGCTCGCCATTCGGCTCGCGGCTAAACTCGTTAAACAGGTGAGCGCTCGCCTTCGCCTCGCGGCTACACTGCCTCCCTCCCTGCCATCCGAGGGGCCTGTCATGCTTGCCCACCGCTCTTCCAGCCCGCGTCGCTTCCTGCTGTCCATCGCACTCTGGGCTTGTGCGGTGGCACCATTGGGTGCCGCCAAACCGGGCGAACGTGAGACCGCCGCCCGGATCGACAGCCTGTTTGAAAAAGCCGCTGACGGGCAGCCCGCGCAAACGGGTGCCGTCAGCGATGAGCATTTCCTGCGCCGGGCTACGCTGGACCTGACGGGCAAGCTCCCATCAGCCGACGAAGTCGAAAAGTTCATTGCCGATGCCGCGCCGGACAAGCGCGCCGCCCTGATCGACCGACTGCTGGCGAGCGAGCAGTATGCGGTCAACTGGGGCCGCTACTGGCGCGACACGGTCACGTATCACACGCCGGCTTCCGGCAACTATCTGCGCTGGCAGCTGTTCGACCAGTGGTGGGCCGACCAGTTTCGCAAGAACCGCCCCTGGAACGAAGTGGTCGGCGCGCTAGTGACCGCCGTCGGCATCAACGACGAGCAAGCGCCGGTCAACTACCTGACCTCCATGTTCGGCAATCCCGTCGAACTCGCCGCCGTTACCAGTCGAGTGTTTCTCGGCGTGCAGATTCAGTGTGCGGAATGCCATGACGCCAAGCTGGAACCGTTCAAGCGCGAGCAGTTTCACGAACTGGCCGCCTTCTTCGGCCGGGCCCGGATCATTCAGCACAAGGATGTGGAAGGCCGGGGCACGCCCTATGCCATCGAGGGCCGCGCGGACGGGCAGTATTTCATGACCGATAAGAAGAAGCCCGACCGCTTGCTGGCCGTGCAGCCGAGGTTCTTGACGGGCGAAAGCGTGCCGCTCGAAGCTGACGATGGCGAGCGCCGCGCCGCGCTGGCCCGCTTCCTGACGAGCCCGAAAAACCCCTGGTTCGCCAAAGCCTATGTCAACCGCATGTGGAACAGCCTGCTCGGCTGGGGCTTCTATCCCACGGTGGCCGACCTCGGCAGCGACGTGGTGCCGCAGCACCAGGAAGTGCTCGAACTGCTGACGGAACGCTGGATCGAGTCCGGCTACGACACGCGCTGGCTATTTCGGACCATCACGACGACCCGCGCCTACCAGAGCCAGCAGACGGCCACGCCCAGCGAGGACCGCGCTACAGCGGTCGCTTGCGTCTGTCCGCAGCGGCTGCGTCCGGAACAGGTGTTCGAGGCGCTGCAAAAGGCACTCGGCTTCGACGAACACGACAAGACCATTCCCGCGCCGGCCACGACTTCGGCTCCTGCCGTGCAGCGGCACACCGGCGTGCGGCACATGGTTTATCAGGCGTTCAAGTTCAACCCGTCCACGCCCTTCGATGAAGTCCTCGGGACCATTCCGCAAGCGCTCGTGATGATGAACAGCGCCCTGGTGCATACCTACACCTCGGCCCAGGGGCAGACGGTGCTGGCGCGAATGCTCGCGGAGGGCAAGAGCGATGACGAGATCGTCGCCGCGCTCTATGGCAAGGTGCTGGCGCGCCAACCCACCGCCGAGGAACGCCAGACCTGCGAGCGCTATCTCAAGAAGGTCGGCGACCGCCAGGAAGCGCTGGAAGATGTCCTCTGGACGCTCATCAATTCGACCGAGTTCCTGCTGAAGAAGTGAGAGCTACCGGACCAAACTCCCGTAGGGTCCGCTGTGCGGACCACTCACCCTGATGCGGTCGGGACTGCAATGGTCCGCACAGCGGACCCTACGGGAGTTTAGTTCAGTGCCGTACTCTGAGCCACCTGTTTCCGCCAGCCACGACGACCGGAGCGCAGCCATGAACGATGACACTCTCT
>JAEUIF010001064.1 GCA_016795185.1 Planctomycetia bacterium
CCGTAGCGTGAAGTCGTCTCTGTCCGGGGCCAGGCCGGGCGAATTGCACGGATAATCGAAAGCGACTCGTCGAAGCAGCAACAGTTTCTCTACGTGGTCATCCTGCCGCGCGAGCCGGGGACGATGCAGCAATGCCTGCCCGCCGGTTTGGCCGACCGGCGCGACCGCATATTGAAGGCCGGTAAAGCCATTGGCCGCAAGGGTGACGGACTCTTCAAGGACACCATGCGCGCCGGCGACGAAGTGAGCCCCCGCATTCTCGATGAATGGGCTTCAGCGAGCCACCAGCTGCGCCAGGTCGATGTGCTGCGCGCCCGGCAGGTAGTCGAAGCGGTCCGGGTGGCATGTCAACACGATGATTTGCAGCGGCCCGGCGGGCGGGTTCCAGGCCGGATTGCCTGCCGCCGCCAGGCGAATCACGTCCAGGATCTTGCGGTGCTTGCCAGGATCGGCGTGGGCCAGCGGGTCGTCGAGGATGGCCGTCACCGGTTCGTCGCGCGCCAGCACGCCGCCGAGGGCCAGGCGTACCAGCAAGCTCAGTTGTTCGCCGGTGCCGTAGGATTCCACGTCCAGGGCCACCGGCGACCCGGCCGTGCCGTGATGCAGCACGATGCCTTCCGGCAGGAACTTGTCGCCGAAGCGGACTTCGCGGTATTCGTCCAGACCGATGCGCTGGCTCCATTCCAGCACCCGGCCCGCGATCGGTCCCATCACCTGCTGCACCTGGGTTTCCCGGCATTCCTCGAAGAGGTCGCGCAGCCGTTTGTGGGCGTCGGCTTCCAGTTTCTCGCGCTGCCAGGCTTGCTCGGCCTCGCGGACGCGCGCCTCGGCATCCGTCAGGCGGCTGTGCAGCCCTTCGTTGCCGTGCAAAAAGCCCTTCAGTTCGGTCAGCCGGTCTTCCAGTTCGCGCAGCCGTTTCTGGCGTTCCTGGCAAGCGGTCTGCGCTTCGGCGCAGCGCTGGTCGATGGTTTGCTCGGCTTCGCTCAGGCGGTTGTTCGCCAGGTTGCGTTCGGCCTCGGCCTGAGCCAGCTGGGCCGCTGTCAGGGCCGCTTGCAGCGCGGTCTCCTCGCCGAGGCGGGCCAGTTCCTCGCGGTGGGCCTGCAAGGTCGCGCCGAGGCCGGAGAGTTCTTCCTTGCCGCGCTGGAGGCGGTCGTCCACACGCTGCAATTCGTCGCGCGCCCGCTTCTCGGCCTGTTCGAGTGAGTTTCGCTGCTGCTTCAGCGTCTCGCCCTGCGCCTGGAAACGCCGTGTCGCTTCTTCAATGTCCGCGGCGGTGACGGTCTTGCCGACCAGTTCGGGCCGGCGGGCGAGGATCGCTTGCCGTTGATGTTCAAGCGGCGCTTGCTCCGCCGCCAGCGCGCCGCGGCCTTGCGAGGCCTTCTTGCGCAGGTCGGCGCGCAGGGATTCTTGCCGTTGCTGCCAGGTCCGGCACTGGCTGCGGCGGTCGCTGAGCCGGTCCAGGCAGGCATCGTCCGTGGGGTTTTCCTGGAAAGCACGCACGCTGTCGGCGTATTGGCGTTCGAGCTCGGTCAGGTCGCGGGCAGCCCGTTCCAGGTCGAGGTTGGCTTGACTGCGGGCTACCTCGACGGTGCCAAGGTCGGCCAGGTCGAGGCGCACCTTTTGCCGAAGTTGCCAGCGCTGCGGCGAGTTCACGGGCAGCTCGACCGCCTGTGCCGACTGGCCATCCAGCGACAGACCGAGCGCGAGCGGTTGCGTCAGGCTGATGCTCAGGGTCAGCCCCGCCGCTTGCAACTGGGCGCGCAGTTCGCCGGCCTTGCGGCGATTGTCACGCAGCTTTTTCAGTTCCTCATCGTCCGGGGCCGGCGTGACTTGCAGCCGTCGTTCGAGGTCGGCGAGTTCGTTCGCGCTGACGGTCAGGAATTGCAGCACCTCGTCGAGCCGCGCCAGCTTCTCACCGATGGCCAGCAACTTGCGCAGGTCTTCGATCCAGTCTCGCCCGGCCTGGTGTTCATCCTCGGCTTGCCGGGCTGCCTGGACTTCGCGCTGCTTCTCCAGGTGCTCTCGCGCCAGCCGGTCGCGGCCCGCCTGGGTCGCTTCGACGCTGGTGCGGGCCGCCGCGTGCTTTGTTTCCTGCTCAACGCCGCGCTGCCGGGCTTCGTGAAACTGATGCAGGGCCTGCTCGGCTTGCCGGACGCGCTCGCCGGCCGATTGCTGGGCCTGAGTCGCTTCGCGAAACAACCGCACGCGCTCGCGGCATTGCTCGCGCTCCGCCTCGCGCCGTTTCAGTTCGGTTTCGGCTTCCTGCACCGCGCGGGCGCGGCGCGGCCGTTCATCCTCGTTCTCCGTCAGTTGCCGAATCGCATCTTCCCAGCGGCGCAGCTTTTCCCGTTCTTCGTCGCGCAACTTGCAACGTTCCTGGTAGCGCTGCTCCCAGAGACTGACGGCGGAATCCTTCTTGTACTTGCCTTGCTCCTGCGTGAAGTAGTGGCGGTAGCGTTTCTCCAGTTCCTGCCGAAAGCCCAGGTCGCGGCCGGTGATGAGTACGCCCAGGACATCCACCAGGCGTTTTTGCAGCGAGGTATCGATGCTTGCCGCCGCCGGCAGGCCGACTTCGCCCTGGGTCAGCCAGAGCAGCTGGTTCAAACCGCCGGTCGATTTCTCGCTGCCCAGCAGTTCGCGCGTACGCCGGGCTGCTTCCTTGGGCGCTTCCTCGATCGTGCTCCACGCGCCGGCCAGTTGCTGTTCCAGCTTGGCGGTGCCTTCCTTCTTCGTGGAGAAGACCTTGGTGATGCGGTAGTCCCGGCCGCCGACCCGAAATTCGACGACGACTTTCGGCGTGCCGCCGCCCCAGGGCAAGCTACTGACGATCTCTTCGCGCGTGCTGTTGTGGTCGGCGTCGAACAGGCAGCAGCGCAGCGCCTTGACGAGACTCGATTTCCCCGTGCGATTCGGGCCGTGCAGCACGACCACGCCGAGCGGCAAGTCATTGAGCGACAGCGACCGGATGCAACGCCAGTTCTCCACCCACAGGCCGCGCAGGATCATCCCTGGGCCTCCCGCGCCAGCTGGTGCAGCAGCAACAGCGCGCGCTCGGCCAGCCGGCGCGCGCCTTCATCGGTTGAATTCGCCTCGGCTTGCAAGCGCGTCAGCACGCGGCCGAGAACGCCTTGCCCCGCCAGACTTTTGACCTCGTCCTCGGATGGACGGATGTGCAGACCCGTATCGTCGAGTTCGCCGACGAAGTAGCGGTTCTGCAAAATCTCGCGCAGCTCCGTCAGCCGCAGCATGGTGGCGGCGTCGAGGAAGCCGGTGAGCCGCAGCCGTAGCAGCGATAACTCGCGCTTGTCGCGGTTGGCCACGTCCTGAATCACGCGCACCAAATCGTCTTCACTCGACAGGTCGCGTTGCTCTTCCCGCCAGACGTGCCGGCCGACCTCGAGCGGAGTGATTTCCGGCGGTTCGCCCGGAGCGCGAATACGCACCTGTAGCACCTCGCCTCTGCCGGAGTCCAGGAATTCCTCGCGGTTCGCGCCGCCGGCCGGCACCCAGCCGGTTTGCACGTCGTTGCCGCCCTGGTAGCGCATCGGTTCGTGGACGCCCGGATACGCGGTGCGTGGTACGCCATCGGGGTCGTCGAAGGCGCGCCGGCCGTGCCAGTGGCCCAGCGCCAGGTAATCGAGTTGCTTGTCCGTCGCCGCGTGCCGGGCAATGAGGTGATCGTCGGCCGGCAGGTCTTCGCGGACGCGCAGGCTGCCGTGCGCCACACCGATGCGTATCTCGCCCGGCCCGCGATCCGCCGCAATCCAGGCCGTAGGATCGTTCAGCGAAGTCTTGCGCAGCACCGGGCAGGGGAACAGGCGGACTCCCGGCGCGACTTCCACGGGCTTGGCCTCGCGCAGCAAGCGCACTCGTTTTCCAGGTTCATCCCAGGGCCTTCGGTCCCAGACGCCGCCGCTCATCAGCGGATCGTGGTTGCCAGGCAGCACGAAGACCGGCACGGTCGCCGCTTCATCCAGGATTTTGAAAGTCCGCTGGGCGACGAGGAAATCCTGCGTCAGATCGTCGAAGAGGTCGCCGGCGAGCAGGACGAAATCGACCGCCTGCTCGCGCACGGCCTTGAGCACATTTTCCAGCGCATCGAAGCGTGCCTCGCGCAGCTTGTTGGCGGTGGCGGGGTCGAAGCGGGTAATCCGCATACCCAGATGCAGGTCGGCGCAGTGCAGAAAGGAAATCATGCCAGTGTGGCGACCGCGGGGTCCGTCTCCGTCAGCAACGTGCGGGGAACCATCCCATTATGGACTACTGAGCGGGTGTGCGCCAATTCGAGTCGTGAAAAACCACCCGCGGCTCTTTTTCTGGCTGTCACAACCTCACACCCGCCCGTAAGTGTCCCCGCACGCGGCCGGGCCGCGCCGGCTGCTGTTTGGTGCCGCCCGGCAACCTGACGTATAATACCCAGGAGCACGCGGACACGCGCACCTTCATCCGCTCTTCGGACGGCCTGTACCATGAAAAACTCCATCGCTACCTGGCTCGCGGTCGGCGTGTGCTGCGTTGCGCTCAGTCCGCTGGCAGCCCAGGACCGGCGGGACCGGACGGAGCCGGGCCTGATCGTCGAGACCGGGGCGCGGCTGGGTGCCTGCGATGCCATCCGCTTCACGCCGGACGGCCGTTCCCTGCTGGCGGTGGGCGATGACAAGGTCGTGCGCGTCTGGCAGTTCAGCGAACGGGGCCTCGAACCGGCTGCCGTGCCGGCCCTGCGCTGGGCGATGTGGCGTGAGCAGCGCGGTGCGATCTATGCCATGGCGCTGTCGCCCGATGGCAAGTCCGTCGCCGTCGCCGGCCTGGGGGTCCGCACGGGTTCCATCGCAGTGCTGAACCGCGAAACAGGCGACATCGAGCATGCCCTGATCGACGTGAAGGGCAACGATCAGACCATCTGGTCGCTGGGCTACGCGCCGTCGGGAAAGCAGCTTGCCGCAGGCACGGCGGACGGCAGCGTCTGGTTGTGGGACCTCAATGGCAAGCTGAACGGCAACTTTCGCAAGCTCGGTCAGCACGGCGGCGCGGCGGGCGTCAGTAATCGCGTGCGCCTGGTGGAGTTCACCGGGGCCAACCAACTGCTGTCGGTCGCCAAGGACGGGACCGTCCTGCGCTGGGATGCCACCAAGGGCGCTTCGACGAGTGTCGGCAAGTTGAAATCGCCGAACGTCTCGGCGGCTGCACTCAGCACCGACCGCAAATGGCTGGCCGCCGCAGGTGAGGACAACTTCGTCGAGTTGTTCAACCTGGACACCCGGACCGGCAAGCAGTTGCCGTTGCCCGAGGGGCATTATCCCAACAGTCTGGCCTTCGATACGCGCAGCGAACGAATGGCGGTCGGCACGCGGGCCAGGGACCAGAAGGCTTCCTTCAGCAAGGAACTGGACGGTTTGCTGCAAATCTACGACCTGAAGGCCGCCAACCCGCAGCCGGGCCCCACCATCCGGACCTCCGAATACGCTGAAGCCATCGCCTTTCATCCGGGCGGCCGATACCTGGCGGTCGCGGACGATCCCGATCACGAGATGAAGGTCTACGCGGTGGACGGCACGCGCATTGGCGCGACGGTCGGGCCGACGATGCGCTCGCCGGGCAGCTGCCTGTGGAGCGTGGCCCTGTCCAAAGATGGGCAACTCGGCTTCCGCAGCCAGAAAGCGGCCGATCCCCGCCATCCCAACGAGCGCGGCGCGGGTGCCTGGCAGGTTTTCAATCTACGCAAGCGCGGCTGGGGCAGCCCCGCCGGCTTCCAACCCGTGGATGCACTGGATTCCCTCGGCGGCTGGCAGGTGCAGCCCGACCGTAAGGATGCCTATCTCTGGTACGCCGTCGGTCCCGACAAGAAACAACATGCCTTGCCGCTCGACAGCGCCCGCGACGGCGCGCCGCGCTGCTACACCTTCCTGAATCCGAAAGCGGCGGGCAAGCCGGTGCGCCTGGCCGTGGGCCACTACTGGGGCGTCAGCATCTTCGAGTTGACGGCCCAGGGAGCGAAGCGCGTCCGGCTGTTCACCGGCCATACCGGCGCGGTGCTGTCGGTCGCTCCTTCCGCCGACCATAAATTGCTGGTGTCGGCGTCCAAGGATCAGACCATCGCCTGCTGGAGCCTGGCCGACTGGGCCAACGAACCCGAACTCGGCGTCTCCTTTGAGTTGCAAGGCGGCAAGCTGGTGGCGAAGGCCGTGATCGCGGGTAGCCCCGGCTGGGAAGCGGGTCTGAACCCTGGCGATGAGGTCACACTCCTGGCCTTCAACGGCAAGCCCGTCGAGGGCGGCGCGGGCAAGTGGCTCGAACGTTTGCAGCAGCCGGTGCCGGGTCGGGAACTCTATTTCCGCCTCAGGCGCGCCGGCGCGGCCCAGCCGGTGGACCTGCTCACCACGGTGCGTCAGCGGCCCGTGTGGCGCTTCTATCCGACGCGCGACCGCGAATGGGTCATCTGGCGGCAGCGCGATTATTACTACGACACCTCGACCAACGGCGATTTCGCCATCGGCTGGCAAGTGAACGGCAAGGACATCGACGAGAAGCCGGCCTTCTATCGCGCCGAGCAGTTCCGCAACCGCTTCCACCAGCCGCGCAAGATCGCCGACGCCCTCGACGGCACCGTCAACGATCCGGAGAAGATCGCCCTGGTGAAGATCGAGCCGCCGGACGTGAAGGTGCAGGTCTCGGCCCGCGAGGTGCGCGATGAAGCAATCACCCTGAACATCACGGTCACGCCGCACGGCGATGAACCCGCCCAGCAGGCCGACGAGGTGCTGCTCTGGGTCAACGATTACCTGCTGCAAACCTGGAAGGCGAACAACGGCACGTTCCAGCAAAAGGTGGTTGTCCCTGCCGACAAACTACGCAGCGGCGCGAACCTGTTGACCGTCCAGTGCTATGGCAAGAGCGGCAACCGGGGCGAGGTCAACCCGCCCATCGCGATCAAGAACCACCGCCCGCCGACGCAAGCCGCGTTGCACGGCCTCTTCGCGGGCGTGGGCGATTACAAGAGCGTGAAGTTCAACGACCTGAACGCCAACAAGGACATGGGGCCGCTCAAGCGCGTCTGGGAAGCTCAGAAGGGCGCGCTGTACAAGGATGTGGACATCCAGGTATTGCTCGACAAGGCGGTCACCAAGGCCGCCCTGCTCGAACGCTGTGAAAAGCTGGCCTCTCAGGTCAAGCCGGACGACCTGCTGGTCCTGATGCTCGGCGGGCACGGCACCGACCACGAGGAACTGAGCGAGGTGCTGCGCGAACGCAAGGTCAAACCCATTGAGCACTTGCCGCGCGATGGTTTCGTCTATGTCTGCTCGAATTTCGACATCGCCCGCCCGCTGTCCACCGGCCTGACCACGGCGGACCTCTACCGGGCCATGACCCGGCTGCCTTGCCGCAAGGTCATCCTGCTGGATGCCTGCCGGTCGGGCACGATCATCGCCAACCCAGTGCGCAACCTGACGCACGACGGCGTCGGGCCGATCATTCTCGCCGCCAGCCAACCCGGTGAAGCCGCCAAGGAAGATGAAGCCGGGCGGTCGTCGGCTGCCGGTACGGTTTACGGGCTGTTTTCGCTGGCCGTGGTCCATGCTCTGGGGGAGCAGTTCGCCAAGGCCGACCGCAACAGCGACGCCGGGCTGATCCCGAACGAGTTGTTCGAGTTCGTCAAAGGCGAAGTCTACCCGCAGCAAGACCCGACGCGCTTTTTGCCGGCCCTGGAACGCGACCGAGTGCTGGCGCGAAAACGATAGATTTTCGCAACTTGTTTTGCAACAATAACATGTAGCTTGATAATTCTGGACGGAAAATTGTCCAAATTGCTGTCCGGTTGTCCGGCGGAATCCGTTTAGAGAGTTGGGTCGGCAGGGACGCAGCCGGCAACCCGAACCAGCGACATTCCGGAATACTTCATACCGTTCGTCCGAGGAGATCTCCATGAAGCTTGCCACGCGAACAGGGCTGAAAGGACGCGCCTGGGGTCTGCTGCTGGCGGCAGCAGCGGCGGCGTTGAGCCCGTCGTGGGCGCGCGCCGACAATCTCGACAAGGAACTGGTCAAGAAAGCGCCCGAAATCCTCAAGCAGCTGCAACAGCAGGGATACAAGAACGTCGGCGTGCTGAAGTTCATGGCCAAGAAGGGCAAGGGCGACCTGAGCTTCAACAGCGGCGCGATCAACCACAACCTGGCGTCGCGCCTCGAAAATGCGCTGGTGCTGGCCGTCGATCCGGAGAAGCCCGTGGGGATCATCCGCGACGCCACCGCCGTGGCCGCCGCCGCCGATGCCAAGCACACGCACCTGACGGCTGAAGGGCGCACCTCGCTGTTCAAGCACAGCTACCCCCTGGCCTGGGGCAGCCAGAAGGTCGCCGCCGACGCCTTCGTAACCGGCATCGTCACCTTGAGCCCGAACATGAAGGAAACCACCGTCCAGTTCGTGGTCTTCGACCGAAAGTCCACGAAGCTCGAAGACCTGAAGGGCACGGCCATCAAGGTGGCGACCGACCGCAGCATCCTGGCCGACAGCGGCCAGAGCTTCGTGCTATCGAAGCTGGCCATGCGCAGCATGACGAAGCGCGAAGCCTTCGACGAGGAAAGCGCCGCCAACAGCGCCACTTGGGACGACACGACCACGACCCCCACGCCGACGCCGGGCAGCACCATCTTCGACACGTATGTGAAATTGGAAGTCAAATACGACGGCCAGGCGCAGACGATGACGCCCGATTCCGCCAGCGGCGGCGAGTTCAAGATGTCCGAGAACCCCCGCGAAGGCCAGAAG
>JAEUIF010001065.1 GCA_016795185.1 Planctomycetia bacterium
CACCGAGGGCGTTAGCCCGAAGCGCCAGCGAGGGTTGGACTTCGCTCGCCGGCGCTTCGGGCTAACGTCCGTTTGTAGCGCAGCCGCCGAACGCCGCAGGCCTATCGCCCACCGCGAGTTCCCGGGCGGCAACTCTCACTCATCCTTCAGTCCCTCTTGCACTTGCAGCCGGCGCGGCCGACTCCTGGCTGGTGCCGCTGTGCGCGCAGCCGGCGCGCTGGGCGGCACCGCGAACGTTATTGAGGTAGAGTAGGTGGGGGCGCGAAATGACCGTAACCGCGCAGTCCGAATGGGGTTTGACTGTAGTTCGCGGAACAGTTGCCGCGCAAGCAACGTCCAACAAATCGGGACCGCAATTCCGCCAACGAAGTGTTTTGCGGTTCGTTTGGTTAATGGCACCCCCGCGCTGGGTCTCGCAGTCCTACCGCACTCTCCCCTGATCCTGGGCGCCCCAGGTTTGGAGTTCAGACGCATGCTCCGTCGCATCCTCCCGACTTACCTCCTGTTTCTGGGCGTTGTGTCGCTGGCCGTTGCGGGCACTATCGAGAAGAAGTATCCCGACGGCACCCTGCGGGTGAAGTACGCCATCGATGACAATGGCGACAAGGAAGGCGTCTACGAGGAGTTCTACCCGAACGGCAAGCTCAAGGTGAAGGCGACCTACAAGGCCGACGTCCAGGAAGGCGCGTTCAAAAGCTACCACGAAAACGGCAAGCTGCACGTTACCGCGACCTACAAGGCGGGCAAGCTCGAAGGCTTGTATGTCGAGGAGAACGAGCAAGGGCAGAAGGTACTGGCCGGCGCCTACAAAGACGGCAAGCTCAACGGCACCCTGACACGCTTCGAGAAGGGCAAGCCGGTCCTCACCCAAATCTACAAGGACGATGAACCGGCGTACTCGCGCACCCTGGACGACATCAAGAAAAAGCTCGGCGAGATCCTCGGCGCGGGCAGTGCGGGCGACGACGCGGCAGCCCTGCGCCGGCTGAAGGCATACCGCTATCTGGCCGAAGTACCGTATGAGAATATCGAACTGGATGGCGAGATGACCAAGGGCGCTATTGCCGCCGCCGCCATTTGCGAGAAACTCGGCAAGCTCGACCACAACCCGCCGAACCCCGGCCTGCCCGAAGCCGAGTACAAGCTCGCCCACAACGCCTGCAAGAGCACCAACCTGGCCATGGGCATCACGGACCTGGCCCGGTGCGTTGATCTCTGGATGATCGATTCCGATCCGGGCAATATCCAGATGCTCGGCCATCGCCGCTGGGCGATCCACCCGGTCATGCAGAAGACGGGCTTCGGCAAGTCGGGCCGCTACACCGCGATGTGGGCCTTCGACCGCAGTCAGAAGTCCGTACCCGATTTCGACTATGTCGCCTATCCGCCGCGCGGCTTGGCCCCGGTGGAGTTCTTCGGCGGCGCGTGGGCCTGGAACGTCTCGCTCAATCCCAAGAAGTTCGCCGCGCCCAAGGACGGCACGAAGGTCTCGCTGACGCCGATGGACGCTCAACTCAACAAGGCGGGCGAACCGCTGAAGCTGAACTTCAACAAAATCTCGAACATCGGGGCCGGGGTGCCTTATTGCATCATCTTCCGTCCCGAGCCGAGCGCCGTCGCGCCGGGCAAGCGCTACCTGGTCGAGATCGAAGGCTTGCAAAAGGCGGACGGCAAGACCGCTGCGTCCATTTCCTATCTGACAGAGTTCGTCTCGTTGAAATAACGTTGCAACGACCCGCCGCCCCGTGCGAGAGACTTTTATAAACCGACTCCACCTGCACCATCGCACCGCGGTTTGGCGAACTCCAGCTTGCCGCTGTCGCCTTCCCGCAAAGACTCTGACGCGCGGGGTAGTCCAGCATACGGCCCTGGCCGTCAAGGCCTCGGCAATAACTCCTCGATCAACTCGCCGCCCAAGGCATCAGCGGTATCGAACAGGCCGTCGCCGACTCTGTTGGCAAAGAACCAGTCGAGTGTGGTATCGGTGTTCCCGGCACCGCCCGTGAGTGTGTCCGTCGCGTCGTCGTCGAACACGACCCCAGAGAGGGTACTCCGCAAATTCGTCGTCCGCGTGGCGTAGGTACTGCCCGAGGTCGGGATCCAGGCCGTCAAGATGTTGTTGAGTGCAACGGTGTTCGCCACACCGGAAGCCTCGTCGTAATAACTGATAGTACCGGCGATCAAGATGTCCCCCTGGTTCTGGCCTTGCAAATGATCGGCGCCTGAACCACCGACGAGCACGTCGTAACCGTCGCCGCCCAGCAGCACATCGATGCCGGAACCGCCCAGCAGAATATCATTGCCATTGCCGCCGGTCAGCGTGTCGTGACCCGCGCCGCCGAGGATCAAGTCGTCACGCGAGCCGCCGGTCAGCGTGTCATTACCCGCGCCGCCGTCCAATACGACATTGCCCAGCGTGAAAGCGCTGGCGTTGATCGTGTTGTTACTCGCGCCACCCGTTAACCGAGCGCCCTCAATGCCCGACAGGCTAACGGCGCCTCCTCCCGTGCGAGCTAATTGGGTGTTGGTCAAGGTCATGGTCGCCACGTCGGCGGCGTAGACCACCGTATCGGTGCCCAGACCGCCATTCAGCGTAGCGGCAGCCGTCCAACCGCTCACGTCGAAGAGATTATTGCCCTCTCGCCCGGTCAGCGTGACCAACTCCGTGTTGGTGAAGGTGACCGTGCCAGCCGTGGAGCGGACGATGCTGCCGGCGCTCAAAGTGAAGTCGGTGTCGTGAATGACCGTCACACGGTCGGCGGTGCCCGCGCCGCCGTCGAGCACCGCGCTGCCGTTCCAGCCGTCGAGCGTGAAGGTGTTGTTTGAAGCGCCGCCCGTAAGGCGAACGTTCTCGAAGCCGCTCAAGGTGTCCGTGCCCACGCCCGTCAGTTTCGTATCGGTCAACGTAAAACTGACGTTGCCGACCTCGACCAGCGTGTCGCTGCCCTCGCCGCCAGACAAGTTGTCGTTACCCGCCCCGCCCGTCAACGAATCGTCGCCCGCGCCGCCATCGAGCGTATCGTTTCCGCCCAGGCCGTCGAGCACGTCGTTGCCGGCGTTGCCCACCAAGGTGTTCGCCGTACTGGTTCCCGTCAGAGTATCGTGACCGGCGCCGCCGGTGACGTGCTCGAAGTTGACGGCCCCGCCCGCCGGCAAGGCGCCGGTGCCCGTGGCGGCCCCCGTCGTCAAGTGGACCGTCACGCCCGTGGTCCAGGCGGAGTAGTCCAGCGCGTCCGCGCTGCCGCCGGCGCCGTCGAGCCGGCCGCTGACGCCGGCCCCATCAGCGATGGCGAAGGCGTCCGCCAAACTGCCGCCCGTCAAGTTCTCGATGTCGCTGAAGGCGAAGCCGTTGACGGCGCCGGCGTTCAGAGCGGTGACCGACCAGGAATTCGCGAGGTTGGCCCCCGTGAGCTTGTCGCCGCCCGTTCCGCCGATCGCACCTTCCAGGTTCGAGAAGCTGCCCAGGTTGGTGGCGGTTCTGGTTTGCAGGTTCACCGCGACGGCCGTCGTCCAGTCGGCGTAGGTCAAGGTGTCGACCCCGTCCCCGCCGTCGATCTGCCCCGTGATTTTCTGTCCGACGTTGAGATGGAAGGTGTCTTCCCTCTCGCCGCCGGTCAGGTTCTTGATGCCCGAAAACGCCGTGGTGAAGCCGCCGTCGAGATTGGCGAACGTTCCGGCGTCGGTGGCGGAAATGGTCCACAAGTTCGCGGTGTCGCTGCCGAGCAGCGTGTTGACGCCGCTACCGCCCGTCAGCGACCCGTCGAGACTGCCATCCAGGGCGATGGCAAAGCGATCGGTGGTCGTGCCGCCGATGAGTGTGCCGACGTTGGAGAACGCACCGCCCAAGTTGGTGACGGTCCCCTGGTTCGCGCCGGTGATCGCCCAGTCGTTCGCGACGTTGCGGGCTTGCAGGGAGTTCGCGCCCTCTCCGCCATCGATGTTGCCGTCCAGACTGCCGGTCGTCAACCGGAACACATCGGAGAGGCTGCCGCCGACGAGATTTTCGACCTCTCCGAAACCTTTGCTCAGGCCCGTCAGCGTACCCGCGTTCGCGCCCGTGATGACCCACGTATTGGCCTGGTCCGCACCCTGTAGCGTGTCATCGCCCGCACCGCCCGAGATCTTGCCGGAAAGCGTGCCGCCGACCCTCGTGAACCAGTCCGCTTCCGCGCCGCCGGTCAGGTTTTCGATGCCGACGAAGCTGCTGTCGTTGAGCGTGCCCGCGTTATTGGCGGTCAGTTCCCAGATATTGGCGGTATCGCCGCCGATCAGGGTATCCGTGCCGCTGCCGCCGTTGAACGTGCCCGACAGGGAACCGCCCGCCAGCACCGTGAACGTATCGCTGCCCGAACCGCCCGTCAGGTTTTCGACGTTGATGAACTCGACGCCCAGGGCATCAATCCGGCCATCGTTCTCCGCCGCCAGCGTCCAGGCGGTCGCGGTGTTTTGGCCGACCACCGTATCCGTTCCCTCGGCCCCGTCGATGTACACGGACAGCACACCGCCCGAGCCTTTGAGGTTGAAGACATCCACGTCGTTGCCGCCGACCAAGTTCTCGATGTTCTTGAATCCGGCCACGCCCGTGACGGAACTGTACGAGGGCAAGGCGTAAATGTTCCAGGTGTTCGCGGCATCATTGGCCTGAAGCGTGTCGATGCCCGCACCGCCGCCTCCGTCGATGAACCCCGAAAGCGTGCCGCCGGCGAAGACAAAGCTGTCGTCATTGGCCACACCCGTCAGGTTTTCGATACTGTCGAACAAGGTGCCATTGACGTCGCCGCGATTGGCCCCGGTGATGGTCCAGACATTGGGCAAATCGTCGCCCGTCAAGGTGTCGTTGCCGCCTTGTCCGAGCACCCTCACGGTTTCGACTTCGGCCAGCGACACCGCCACGCCGTTGATGATGACGCCGTTGCCGGTAAGCACGAAGCTGTCGGCGGCAGCCCGGCCGACAAGTATCACGGCGTCCTCGCCCGCGCGGCCGAAGACGCGCACTTCCGTGACCGAGGCGCGTGGGAGCGTGCCGACGATGTCGCCATTGAGCGACACTTCCAGGTTGTCGCCGCTGCTCGGGTGCGTGACGACGATGGTGTCGTCGCCGTCCGTGCCGCCGACGCGGACGATGCCGTCCGAACCGGCCGGCAGCTCGATGTTCACCGTGGCCAGGTCGCTGATCAGGGCGTTGTCCAGCGTGCCGTCCGGGTCGCCGCTATCGGTGACGGTGTAGGTGAAGCTATCGCTGGCCTGGCCGAAGGCGAACCGCAACTGATAAGTCAGTTCGGTGAGGCTGCCGACGAAGGTATCGCCGACGGAGACGACCGTGCCGTTGGCGTCGAGCAGGACGCCCAGCGTGGGCAG
>JAEUIF010001066.1 GCA_016795185.1 Planctomycetia bacterium
GACCCTGGGCTGTGGAGTACAACCGCTTCGCGGTAAAGGCAGCTGGCGGCGTTCGGCTTTGCGTTAGCTCTCCGCGCCTCAAACCCTAACTCGCCTCGCTCGCCAGCACGGCGACGGCATGGGCGCAGGCCGCCTCGCTGACGGCGGGGCCAAGCTTCTCGCCCAGCGAAATCACTTCGGCGATCGACGACAGCCGGGACCCATACTCCGGCAGCAGGTCGAGGGCAGCGCGGGCCGCGAACTCGCCGGAGCCGGCCACGATCAGCCGATCGATGGGCCGCGGCAGGTTCTCCGATACCCGTTCGAGCGCCTGGCGGATCAAGGTGACTTGCCGATTACCGACCCGCATGGCGAGCGCACGGCGTTCGGCTTCCGTGGTGCTTTCCAGGTCGGCGCAGACCATGCGCGCCAGCCGGGCATGCGCGGCGGCGACGGTCGCGGGGCGGCCGTCGGCGGTTTGCCGGTCGCTGGCGTTCTCGGGCAGTTTGCCCAGGATCAGGTAAACGTCGAGCATGGTGGCGAAGAACTCGGCAGCGCCCGCCGGGCCGAGCAGGGCGCAGACCGGCGTGCGGCGTACTCCGGTGTAAAGCAGCTCCTGCTTGCGCAGGCGTTCGGCATCGGTGCGGCCCTGGGGCATCGGCACGCTTTCGAGCAGCGGGGTGATGTCCGTGGTGGTCGAGCCGACATCCACCACCAGCGCCGGCCCGGTCGGCGCCAGGCGAGCCACGAACGTCGCCAGCGCCAGCCAGTTGGCGGCAGCGACGGGCAACGGCTGTTCGCGGGCCTCGGAAAGCGGGGCCAGCCGGCCGTCGTGGCGCCAGACCCACACTGGCTGGCCCTCGGCGACGGCACTCACCGCGTCGAGGATGGCCAGCACTCCTTGCCGCTTCGTCTCGTAGCAATCGCACAGCTCGCCGGTCATGGTGACCGCGAGGGCGTCGTGCGCCGGCAGGCCCTGGACGAGCGTGCGCAATGCGGCAGCCAGGCCAGCAGGGTCTTTCCAGAGTTCGTAGGGTTGCGTGCGGGCGACGCCGTTGACATGCGACGCCTTCAGGTTCGCGCCGCCGATGTCCAGACCGAGGACCGAACGGGACACTGCGTTCTCCGTGGTGGCGAGTGGCTGTGGGGTCAGGAGTCAGGAATCAGGAATCAGGAGTCAGGAGTCAGGAATCAGGAGTCAGAGAAGATCATACCGGCAGGACCGGGACGACTGAATAGGCTGGTGGGAATTCTTGCGCTGGATTGGTGGTTGGTCGTACGTCGGGCTTTCCAGCCCGACACGCAGCGCCCGAACTGGGCGGCGCTGCCAGAACGGACTCAGTCAATGTGGCAGCGGTTCGCTTCCGGCGCTGCCTGTCGGGCTGGAAAGCCCGACGTACTGTTGGCGGAACGGTAAACTCACTGCTTCGCCGGTTCCGGCGCGAGCAACGGCGGCGGCGCGGTGGTCGGCGGCATCTGGGCCGGCACCCAGCCCTGGGCGGGCGGCGCGGTCGTGCTGGTGTTCGGGGCAGCGCCCGCCGGCGCGAGGTGCGTGTTGACCTGCCCCATGATGCGGTCGCTGATCCCGTAGTTGCCCCAGGTGCCCACGCGAATGCAGACTTCCGTGACGACCCCTTCCGCCGGAATGGCGCTCGGGGTGGCTTCGAGGGTGATGGTGACCGAGCTGCCGTCGCCGGCGCGCGATTCGATGATGCCCTTGCCGGTGCCCTTGCGCTCTTCGGTCAGCACGGTCATGCCGAGTTCGGTGAGGGAAGTGCGCACCGCGATCCAGGAGTCCTCGAAGGTGGCCTTGAACTGATGGCAGACGTTGCCCTTGGCGTACTGATACGCCGCCACACCCCCGCCCGCCGCCGCGCCGGCGGCCACGAGCAAGCAGCCGGTGTTGCCCAGTGCCAGGGCCGCCACGCACAGGCAGTACCAGGAATAGCGAGTCGGGTAACGGCGCATCGCATCCTCTCCTCCGTCAGCCGGCGGCGAGCATAACATTTCGCCGCAGTGGGGCAAGACGAGTGTGCGCCGGCTCGCTTGCGACTGCGCACCCTCCCTTTTACAATGGTGAGGGGAGGGCTGGCCAATGCCGCTGCGCGACCATTTCCATTCGCCCATTGATGATCTGACTTCGTGGGAGAGACTTCACGGCCAATGGTCCGCGATGCTTGTCTTGTCGTTGGCGCGCAAACTACCGCGCCGCTATGCGGCTGCGCCGAGCATCCATTCCGGCCCGTATATCGAGATCGACGTCGCAACTTTTGAACAAGATACACCAGCTGCCATGAGCTACGACTCGGACCACGGCAACGGCGGCGGCGCCGCAACCGCCGTCTGGGCGCCGGCACGACCGACACTAGCTATCCCTGCCAGCTTACCGGACGCGGATGAATACGAAGTCCGCGTCTACGACCACAAGCGCGGCCGACGGTTAGTGGCTGCCATCGAGATCGTCAGCCCGGCGAACAAGGACCGGCCGGAACACCGCGGGGCCTTCGTCGGCAAGTGCGCAGCGTTGTTGCAGCAGCAAGTGTCGGTCACCATCATCGATCTGGTGACGAACCGCCACTTCAATCTCTACGCCGAACTCCTGAAGCTGATCGGCCAGGCCGATCCGGCACTGGGACCGGAACCGCCGCCACTCTATGCGGTCGCGTGCCGGACCACGAAGCGCGGCACGGCCTGGTTCCTGGAAACCTGGACGCACCCGCTCGCACTCGGCCAGCCGTTGCCGACGCTGCCCTTGTGGCTCGCCGACAACCTGGCGATTCCGCTGGAGCTGGAAGAGAGCTACGAGGAGACCTGCCGCGTGCTGCGGATTCCGTGACCTCGCTTGCGGCTTCGCACTTACGACCCCACGATCACGTCCGGACCCTGTTCGCGCTGCGTATCGGTGACGTACTCGAAGCGGCGGCGGAAATCGTCAGGGTTCATGTTCGCCAGCCTGGCCAGCTCCGCCAGTTCGGCGGGGTTGTCCAGCTCGCCGCGGTTCAGGCGGATCATGTAGCGGCGGGCGCACTTGTACGCCTCGCCCTTCACGTTCACCTTGCGCGGCCGCATGCGCTTGGTCTCCGGGTCGATCATTTTCTGGAACGGCAGCGGCTTCAGCACGCCCGCCTCGAAGCTGATGATCGCGCCGTATTCCTCGGCCTTCGGCGAACGCAGGAACTCGATGGCGCCGTAGCCCAGGTCGCGGGTGTACTCGGCGTCGAACGGAATCGGGTCGGCGCAGCGCAGCTCGTAGCCGAGGTCCTTGTCGATGAACGATGGGGCGTCGATGCCCAGCTTCTCCATGTGGTGCGTCAGCTGGTCCTTGATGAGCCGGCCGAACTCGATCTCGCCCAGGCGCAAGTGGTCGTGCTCGTCGCGCAGCAGCTTGCCGTAACGGCCCTGGGCCACGCCTTCGACCTCCAGCAGCTTGGTCTCGCCGATGGCTTCGAGCAGGCCCTCGGCCAGCACCACCACGCCATACGCCCGGTTTTGGCGGCGGCGCTTGAGGATCGAGGCGATGATCATGTCGCACAGCTGGGTGAGCGACAGCCGCCGCAGCTGCTTGTTCTTCTCCTTCGCCGGACGCTCTTCCGGAGGCAATTCGGGAAACTCCTCCGGGATGATGGTCAGCGTGGCCGCCGCTGCCTTGCCGATGCCCAGCGCCAGGAAGCCGGCCGCCCGGCCCATGCTGACGATCAGATACCAGCGCGACGTGGTGCGCGCATCCTCGGAGAGATTGCGCACCACATGCACGCCGACGTGCCGGGCCGTCTCGAAGCCGAACGTGGGCGTCGATTCGGGCAAGGGCAAGTCATTGTCGATGGTCTTCGGGACGTGGGCCACCTGGATCGCGCCGCCGGCCTTCTCGTAAACCTGGCTGCCCGAGAACGCGGTGTCGTCGCCGCCGATGGTCACCAGCTTCTTGACGTTGAAGTGGCGGAACACCTTCAGCACCTGCTCCATGTGCTCCGGTTTCTTGGTCGGGTTGGTGCGCGAGGTGCGCAGGATGGACCCGCCGCGCAGGTGGAGATCGCTGACGTCGCCGATCTGGAGCCAGCGATAGTGTTCGCCGAGGATCTTCGGGTCGTCCCAGTCGAAGTCCTGCTTCACCAGCCATTTGAAGCCGTCCATGAAGCCGATGACCGGAATGTGATGGTTGCGGGCTTCGATGGTGGCGGAGGCAATGACGCCGTTGATGCCAGGCGCGGGGCCGCCGCCGACTACCATGGCCAGGGCTTCCGGCCGAGACGTTTCGCTCATGCAAGTCTCCTCGTTCACTGCGAGGCGAGAATGGGCCGCGCGTTCTTTCCCGGAGCGGGAGAGGCGCGCTGTCGGCGCGGCGGCTGTGGGAATAGTTCCTTTAAGAATTGGCGCGGGCTGCGTCAATTGCAACAGCAATTAGTGTATGGATACGGGTCGTGGCGGGGCGGCCAGGCGAGCGTCGCGGCGTCAGCCCGACGAGGGAAGTCGTTGACGCTGGGTGCCATGCTTTGGCGGCGACAGACTGCGAACGGCATGGCAGCGGTGCCACCGCCCAAGCATGTTCGGCGGCTTTTCAGCGGTTTGCGTCAATCGTGTGGACTCATTTGCCAGATGGCGGTATCAAGCACTTCGGGACCTCAAAGCCGCCGTGAATGGAGGGCAACTCATGAGCAGGAAACTCCTCGTGCCAATCGGTTTGCTTCTGATCGAGCTTTTTGTTCTCGCGGCCCCCTGTTCTGCCCAGTCCTACAAGTATCCTCCTTGCTATTCCGTTCGCGAATCCAAGATGCGCGGGTGCTATCTTTACGCCCTTGCCTTTGAGCCCAACCTGATTACGTGGCGAGGCAAGGAGATCAGGATCAAGGAAGCCTGGCTCGAACAAGCACACGAACGGCTACTAGTCGGAAGCAGGAAAGCCAGCCATTACAATATGTGCGTCAACCTGTCGGCTGGCTGGGACGTATTGTGGGACCTCACGAACAGGCCGCCGTTCTTTGTGCTGGAAGGGAAGGGCAACGGATTGGGCATGATGGGGTCCGTAGTGTTGTGGGAGACTTTCGATCAGCTCGACTCGGACGAATTCAACGTCTTGTTGACAGACAACTGGAAATTCGACGGGGCAATCAAGATCAAAGTAAAGACCACGAAGCCTGGCTCCGCGAACCACAAATAGCGCCTCGGCGAACTCTGTTTGTTCGGCGTGCGTGGGCAACGGCCGCCGCCGAACGGCGTCGTTGGCCGGCGCGATCAGGCTCTGGCGGTGGCACCGACATGACTCTGGCCCCTGGCAGTCGCCGGCAAAGCATGGCACCCGACACGATGTGTGAATCGCAATACACGTCGGGCTGACGCCGCGACGCTCGCCTTCGCCACGACGCTCGCCCCATTTCGGCGCTTGGCAACCCATCGCCGCCGGGATAAGCTGACGCCCTGACTCTCCCGCGTCTCACCCGGAGGATATTCCCATGAAACGGCTGTGCGTGCTGCTCACCCTGGTCGCGCTGCTCGCCCCGACGGCGACGGCCCAGGACAAGAAGGAAGCTCCCGTGGTCCCACCGAAGGAAGGCAAGTCCGAGACCATCAAGCTGTTCAACGGCAAGGACCTGGAAGGCTGGGAAGGCCACGAGAAGCTGTGGTCCGTCCAGGACGGCGTCATCGTCGGCAAGAACACCGAGCCGGTGAAGGTCAGTACTTACCTCGTCACCAAGCAGAAGTTCTCCGACTTCCGTTTGCTGGCCACCGTCAAGCTGGTCAACGGCGGGCCCGGCGACATGCACTCCGGCATCGCTGTCTGGGGCAAGCTCGCTCCCGAGAAGGGCGACAAGTACACCTACATGGGTCACCTGGTGATGTTCCCGACGGGCTGGGGCATGTACGACCTGCATCGTCGCGGCAGCTTGAAGGTCGATGGCGGGCCGGCCAAGAAGGCAGGCAAGCAAAAAGACTGGAACGACCTGGAAATCCTGGCATTGGGCAACCGCATCCAGCTGGCGGTCAACGGCGTCAAGGTCGTCGACTGGCGCGATCCCCAGCCGGAACTGGTCGCGGAAGGCCCGATCGGCTTGCAGCTGCATTCCAACAACGCGCCGCAGGAGATTCACTTCAAGAACCTGGAGATCACCACGTTCCCGAAGGATGAGCTGAAGACGGTCAAGTAATCTCCGCCGCTTGCGGTTTAGCAAAGTTTACTAAACCGCGAGCGGCGTCAGTATCCCGTCTCCCGCTCCATCTGGTCGAGCACCGCCTGCATCGCGGCGAGATAGGTCGCGGCGCGAGCCTCGTAGGTCCGGCTCGACGCCGGGTTCTGCCGGCTGGGCGCCGAGCAGCTGAACTTCCATTCGCCGCCCGTACCAACCATTTCGAGACGCTGCCATTTGATCTGGCGGGCTTGCAGCAGCATCTGTGCTTGCTCGTAAGTCGACAGCCGGTTCGTGATCGGGATCGGCGCGGCCACGCCCGGCGCACCCGTCGCGCTCACGGGCTGTTGCAAGGTCGCGCCAGCGCTCCCCTGCGGGTCGCGGCCATACGGCACCTGACGACTGACGGGTTGCACCATCGGCGTCACGTTGTCGATACGCAGGTCGCGCGTCGGGTCGAGCGGTTTTGCCGGCCCGGCGGCCACGGCAGCCGTGCTGTTCTTATTGCCGGCCGTCAACGGCGGCAATGCAGTCGGCACGGCAGCAGTGGTGTTGCCCGTCGTCGGGCGACCCAGCGCCGCCGGGGGCGCAGCGGCCGGCGGATTGTTGTTCAAGGGTGGCCCGCCGACCAGTGGATCGACGGTGCGGTTGTCCGAAGCGCAGCCGACCAGCAGTGATGACAAGGTGACAAGGTGACAAGGTGACAAGGTGATTGGCCAGTACCAGCGCGCACGGCGACTGCCCTTCGCCGTGTCGTGCTCCGATCCGATGTTTCCGTTTCTGATCCTTGTCACCTTGTCACCTTGTCATCCCAAGTCATCCCAAGCCTTGTCATCTTCACCGCGCTCGCTAGATTACGATTTTCCCACGACCCACCGTCGGCCCTCGGTGGACTTGCCGGGCCTCATACGGAATTCAGAGATCAGGTGCAATGGCAGCTTTTCGCATCGCGGTCATCGGCGGCGACGGCATCGGACCGGAAGTGATCGACCAGGCCATCCGCGCGGCCGACGCCGCCGGCAAACGAGACGGGGCCGAGTTGCGCTGGAACCGCCTGCCCTGGAGTTCGGCCTACTACCAGCAGCACGGCGTCATGGTGCCGGCCGACGGCTGGGACACCCTGGAACAGCACGACGCCATTCTCTTCGGCGCGGTCGGCACGCCTGATATTCCCGACCAGATCACCGTGCAGGGCCTGCTGCTGCCGATGCGCCGCCGCTTCGATCAGTACGTCAACCTGCGGCCGGCCTACCTGTTCGACGGTGTGCAGTCGCCCTTGCGCGACGCCAAGGCCGGCTCCATCGACATGCTCGTCTACCGCGAGAACACCGAGGGCGAGTACGCACCCATCGGCGGCCGGCTCTACGTTGGCTTGCCCGATGAGCTGGCCACCCAGACCGCGATCTTCACCCGGCGCGGCTGCGAGCGCATCATGCGGGCCGCGTTTGAAGCGGCCCGCACCCGGCCGCGCCGCAAGGTCACGTCCGTGAGCAAGGCCAATGCCCTGGTTTACGGCATGACACTCTGGGATGAATGCTTCCAGCGCGTGGCGGCGGAGTATCCCGACGTGCAGACGCAATCGCTGCTGATCGACGCGGCGGCGATGGACTTCGTCCGCAAGCCGGAAACCTTCGACGTGGTGGTGGCCAGCAACCTGTTCGGCGACATCCTCACCGACCTGGGCGCGATGATTACCGGCAGCGTCGGGCTGGCGGCGTCCGCGAACATCAACCCGGAACGCAAGCATCCGAGCATGTTCGAGCCGGTGCATGGCTCCGCGCCGGACATCGCCGGCAAGCAGATCGCCAACCCGCTGGCGGCCATCCTGTCCGCGGCCCTGCTGCTCGACCACCTCAAGCTGCCGAAAGCCGCCGCCGCGCTGCGTCAGGCCGTGGCAGCGGTACTGAAGGCGGGCCAGCCACGCACTCCCGACCTTGGCGGCACGGCGAAGACTGCCGACATGACCGACGCCGTCCTGGCCCACCTGTAAACCGTTCGCGGCGGGCGTCAGCCCGCTGTTTACTGCTCAGTTATGGACGCTTCCAACAGCGGGCTGACGCCCGCCGCTCGCCCGGAGCACGCCAAAAACAATCCCCGCGGCGAGCGCTGGCTGCGCTCGCCGCGGGGATCATACGGGCCGCTGACGGGTTCTGACGGCTCCTGTTGCTGGGCAGCGCAAACTTACGAACCGCCCTTGACCTTCTCTTCCAGCGCGTTCAGCGACGTACGCAGGCTCAGCACCAGCACGAACAGCACCGCGATCAGAATCATCGACACCAGCGGTAGAATCTCGTTGGCGCGCTCCGCCAAGCTCACGGTCCTGAGTTCCACCACTTCCTTCTTCACCTCGCCTTCGGTCTTCACGACGGGCGTTTCGACCTTGGGGGGAGTCTCGTCCTTCTTCGCGGGTTCGTCGTCCTTCTTCGCGGGTTCATCCGCCTTCTTCGCGGGCTCATCCGCCTTCTTCGCGGGCTCATCGACTTTGTCCTGAGCCGGCACCGCTAATGGAGCGAGCGCGATCAGTCCGATCATCAGCAAGAGCGGCAATACGCGGAACATGTTAAACCCTTTCCTCATCCCCACGACATCGATCAACCGACAGGCCCGGACCGTCAGGGCCGCTTTCCGGAAGAGTGTAAGCGCCGCGGCCAACAGCGTCAAACAGAGAAACGGGGGATTTTTTGCATAAAATGCCGAGTAGACCACGCGCCCGCCGCTCCTGTGTCGGTGCGAAAAGGGGTCGGGAC
>JAEUIF010001074.1 GCA_016795185.1 Planctomycetia bacterium
CGAGAGGGCGGGCCGGCAGTCGCAATTGATCCAGGCCCTGGAGAACGAAGCCGCCTGGTTCGACCACAACAGCAAGCCGGCCGAGGCCCTGGCAGCCAAGCAGCGCGTGCAAACCCTGGAGAACGCGGGGCCGTCTTAGGACAGTACGTCGGGCTTTTCAGCCCGACTTGAAGCGCCGGATACAGGTGATGCAGCCGAGCGGATGCCGCCAGCGGCAGACGCTGTGTGTCGGGCTGGAAAGCCCGACGTACTTCGAGCGGAACTACGAACTTTCCGAAAGCACCTCGACCAACCGGTCGATCTCTTCCCGCGAGTTGTAACAGTGCGGGCTGATGCGCAGTCGGCCGGCGCGGCGATTGACGATGATGTTCCGCGCCCGGCAGCGCGCGACCAGTTCGCGTGAGGCCGTTTCCGAGGTCGCCAGCGACACGATGCCCGAGCGCTCCGCCGGCTGTCGGCTGCTGTAGACCTCGAAGCCTGCCTGCGTCACCCGTTCGCAGCAGTAATCCGTCAGCTCGATGATGCGGTCATGAACGCGGTCGAGGCCGATCTCGTGCAAGAGGTCGAGGCTCGCGCCCAGGCCCGCGATGCCCGCCACGTTCAGCGAACCGCTTTCCCAGCGGCCCGCATGCGGCTTCAAGGTGAAGTCGAGACGCGAGAAATCGCGCGCCCTGACCACGCTATTCCAGCCCACCCCTACCGGATGCAGCTGGTCCAGCGCTTCCCGGCGTATCCAGAACACTCCCAGTCCCTCGGGGCCGAGCAGCCATTTATGGCCGTCGGCCGCCAGGGCATCGACGGGCGTTTGCCGGACGTCGAGCGGCAAGACGCCGAGGCCCTGAATGGCATCGACGAAGAAGAACACGCCGTGCTGCCGGCACAACGCGCCGAGCGCGTCGAGGTCGTTGCGAAAGCCGCTGGCATATTCCACCTGGCTGATGCTGACGACGCGCGTGCGCGCGTCGATGCGGGCTTGAAAGTCCTCGACCCACAGGCGGCGGTCGCGGGTCGGGACAAACCGTACTTCGACGCCGCGCTCTTGCAAGTTGAGCCAGGGATAGATGTTCGCCGGGTACTCTTCCTGCGCGGTGACGGCATTGTCGCCCGGCTGCCAGCGCAGGCCCTCCGCGACGATACCGATGCCCTCGCTGGTGTTCTTGATGAAGGCGACGTCGAGCGGGTCGGCGTGGAGCAACTTCGCCGCACTGGCGCGCACGGCTTCGATGCGCTGCAACCACTGCGGTTCGCGCAGGTAGCCATGCTCCGCGAGATCGTCGGTCCAGGCTTGCATGGCCTGGCGGGCCCGCGCGGAGAGCGGCGCTACCGCGGCGTGGTCGAAGTACGCCCAGCGGCGGGTCACGGGGAATTCAGCGCGGAGTGCGGTCCAGTCCATGCCAGCAGCATAGCCGGAACGCTAGGGCACGATCAAGCAGCCTCCCGCGCAATCAACAATCGTTCTGGGTGCCATGCCCACGGCTCTGCGTGGGCATGGAACGCCTGCGTGGTTCTCATGCCCACGCAAAGCCGGGGGCATGGCACCCAAGCATCCGTTGAGCGAAATGTGTCGTGCCCTGGCACGGGTGCGCTTCAAAGGCCATTGGCGCGGGCCGACGGTGCTGAGAGAATCGCAGCAGTTCGCCGCCTACTTTCGGCAGGGACCGCGCCATGAACCTCTTCGAGCCAGACCGCACACCTTTCGACCTGAATTTCCGCCT
>JAEUIF010001088.1 GCA_016795185.1 Planctomycetia bacterium
ACGCTGAAGAAGATGACGCCGGATGACTGGAATGCGGTGCTCGACACCAACCTGGACGGTGTATTTCACTGCGCCAAGCTGGGCGTGGAAGTCATGCGCGACAACGGGCGAATTGTGAACATCGCTTCGATCGCGGGCATCTTCGGCTTCCACGGCCAGGCGAATTACGCGGCGGCCAAGGCAGGCGTGATTGCGCTGACCAAGGTGCTGGCCAAGGAACTGGCGCGGCGGGGCATCACCGCGAACGCGGTGGCTCCCGGCATCATCCACACGCCGATGATCGCCGGCATCAAGCCGGAAATGCAGGCCGAGTACGAGAAGCAGATTCCGATGGGCCGCTTCGGCAAGCCGGAGGAAGTGGCCCACGCGGTATTGTTCTTCGCCAGCGAGGAGAGCGCGTACATCACCGGGCAGACGCTGCCGATTACCGGCGGATGGTTCTGAGGGGTCAAATGAGGGCATCAAGAGCAGCCTGGGGCTGCCGTTCGGGATCGAAGGTCAGCAGTCCTTCGGTAGTCGCTGCCCGCAGCAGCCGTTGGTCGCATGCCAACAGGACGAGATCATCGCCAGTTGTTCGCAGTGCGGCCGCTAGGTCGAGGGTGACACGAAGGACTATCGCATCGGTGGCGTTGATTGCGTGAATGTCGCACAAACTGATGGCCGTTTGGATCAGGGAGTTGTCGGCTGGCAGCTTTCGGAAGTCGGCTGCATCGAGAATCTCGGAACGAAGTTGCAGCATAGCCGCACTGTAGGCGGGAGCTACAAGCAGCCCGCCATTTCGCTTGCGCACCAGCGCGGCGGCGACTTCGGCTGCACCAAGCATCAGCACCATCAGGCGATCCCTTGAGACTTGAGCCATCAAATGATGAACGAGACTGGAGCCTGGCTCAACTGCGAATCGTTTGACAAGCGCACTGCCGTCGAACAGAAAGCGGTTCATAGGTCTATTCGTCGCGCATGGCGATGATCTCGCGACTGAAGGAGTTGTCGGTCGGGTCCACGCCACTGGCCAGCATCATTTCGCGCAGTTTTTCGATTCCGACTGCTGCACCAGAGATGCCCATTTCGTCAAAGGCCTTTTCGGCCGCGGCACTAATTGCGGATTGCGAAGCCAAAGATTCTCGCAGCAATCGCGCTCCACGCTCGGCGGGAGTCTCATCAGCCGGCCGGCGTTCGATTTGCAGCTTCAGTCGGGCCAGTTCTTGCTCCACGGCAGAAAGGCGTTGTTCTAGTTCTTCGGCTGTGATGGTCATGATCGCACCTCGTTGCATTCCGTGGCTCACTTTCGCTCATTTTATCACATCCGCAGCACGTCGTTGGACGCTGCTTCACTTCGCCTTGATGTCAAAGCAGAAGAGCAGTTCCTGGTCGCGCAGGTAGAGGCGGCCGTTGGCCACCACCGGCGGCGTCCAGATTTGCCCGCTGGGCTTCTTCAGTTTTGATTTTTGCGGGATGGTGAAGCGGCCCTTCTCCTTCCATTCCTTCGTGCTGAACTCGACGAGCGCGGTCTCGCCGGTGAACTCGCAGTAGCAATAAAAGTGGCCGTCGGCAAAGGTCGTGGAGCCAGGGCGCAATTTCTTGTCGGTCCAGGCGACCTTGCCGTCCTTCAGTTCCTGGCAAGCCCAGCCTTGCTGCACGCTGCCGAAGACGTGTCCCTCGCGCAGCACCACGCCGCCGTGGTGGTTCTGGAAGGTCTTGTTGCTGTAGATCGTTTCCACCTTGAACTTTTTGTCTTCCAGCTCGAGCCGGATGAGATCGCAGCCGTTGCCGGCACCCACGGTGGCGTACACGAGGTTGTCCTGCACGAGCGGGATGTTGATGACCTCGGTCGTATAGCGCGGCTGCCGTTTGTAGTTCCAGAGCAACTGACCGTCCTGCGCGCTCACGCCCGCCAGGCCCGCGTTGGTAAGGATGACATACTGCTTGACGCCGTGAATGACCGCCGTCTGCGGCGAGGCATAGCAGCACTGGTCGGTCAGTTCTGTCGAGCGCCAGAGCACCTGGCCGGTCTTCTTGTCGAGCGCGGCGACCGTGCCCTTCGGTCCGCCGGGAGTGCAGATCAGCTTGTCGCCATCGACCAGCGGCGACCAGGTGTAGCCCCAACCCAGCTTCGCCGGCCCGCCGCCGATCGGATTGACTTCGCCGTCCAGTTCCTTGGCCATGCTCTTGCGCCAGCGTTCCTTGCCGTCCTTGACGTCCACGCACACCAGGTCGCCCAGGCCGCCAAGCGCGTAGAGCACGTCGCCATCCACGGTGGGCGTGGCGCTCGGGCCGGCGCTCCAGTTATTGCCCTTCCAGGTGAAGAGCGGGCCGACCTTGGCCGCCCAGGCTTCATTGACGCTGCCGTCTTTGAAATTCTTGAGGTCCAGCGCGAAGACGAACTCGTCCTCGCCACGTCCGCCGATGGTGAACAGCCGGTCGCCGACGATGGCCGGGCCGGAGTAGCCGACACCCGCGTTGTTGTAAGTCCACAGGAGCGTCGGGCCGCCCTTGGGCCAGGTAGTCAGCAGGCCGGTTTCCGAGGAGATGTCGTTCCGACTCGGCCCGCGATATTGCGGCCAGTCGGCGGCCAGCGTGCAGAGAGCGTAGGCCAGCACAGCCAGGACCACCAATCTGCGGCGCAACATGGTTCACCTCGCGTGGGAGAGGGTTTGGAATTGCTGACGCGGCCAACGGGCAGGCTATTCGATACCGCGCCATCAGCCAACGAGAAGCCGGCGATGAATTGCATGGTGGTCGGCGCGGCGCTACAATCGAGGCATGGAAACTGTCTTCCGCTACCTGGCGCCGCCGAGTCGCTGCGGGTACCTGCCGGATCAGGTCTGGCGGCTGGAGTACGAGCAGGTCAGCGCCATGACCGCCGCCGAGTACCTGGAGCGCATGCGGCAAGGCTGGCGGCGCTTCGGCGGCATGCTGTTTCGACCGCGCTGTCCGGCTTGCACGGCTTGCCGGTCGCTGCGTGTGGTGGTTGATCGGTTTCAACCCGACCGTTCCCAGCGTCGGAACCGCAAGTTGAACGAGCGCGAGGTCGAGGTTCATATCGGCACGCCGAGCGTCACACGAGCCAAGCTCGAACTGTACGACCGCTATCACGCCTTTCAAACCGACTTCAAGGACTGGCCCGAACACGAGCCGAAAGACCCCGAGGAGTATCGCCGTTCCTTCGTGGAGAATCCCTTCGCCACGCTGGAATGGTGCTACACCATCGGCGACCGCCTGGTCGGCGTGGGCTACGTCGACGACTTGCCCGGCGGCCTGTCGGCCATCTACTTCTTCTACGACCCCGAGGAACGCGAGCGCGGACTGGGCACCTGGAACGTGCTGAGCGTCATCGAGTATGCGCGGCAGCGCGGCATCCCGCACGTCTACCTGGGATACTACGTGGCGGATTGCCGATCGATGGCTTACAAGGCGCGGTTTGGTCCCAATCAGCTGCGCGATGGCGATGGGGTTTGGCGGGATTTTCGGTAGGGCTCCCCCCGCTTACGCGGGAGGCTCACGAAGCGGGAGGCTCACGAAGCGGTTGGCTCGCTTCGGAGCAGCTTCGCCAGGCCGGCTTCGTCGAGCATCACGCGGCGGATGGCGCTGGCCTTACCTGTCTGTGGGTCCACTTCAATGATCGCGCCGGCGAGGCGCGGATCGCCGGTGGCCACGTCGAACGCACAGGGAATGAACGAAATGGTCGTGCTCAGCACCCGGTCCACGCGCCGACCGAGGACGCTGTCGTAGGGGCCCGTCATGCCCACGTCGCTGATGTAGGCGGTGCCGCCGGGCAGTAACTGCTCATCGGCGGTCGGGACGTGCGTGTGCGTGCCGAGCACGGCGCTGACGCGGCCCTTCAGATAGTGGCCCATCAGGTACTTGTCGCCCGTGGCCTCGGCGTGGATATCCACGATGATGACCTTCGCCTTGCCTTCCAGTTCCTTCAGGACGCGGTCGGCGGCGCGGTACGGGCAATCGACCGGACGCATGTAAGTTCGGCCGAGCAGCGAGAACGCCGCCACGTTGACGCCGTCGCGCGTCTGGCAGCAGACAAATTCGCGTCCGGGCGCGTCCGGCGGCAGGTTGGCTGGTTTGCCGATGCGGTCGTCCTTCTGCATCACGTCGATGATGTCGGACTTCTTGTAGACGTGATCGCCGAGCGTCACCAGATCGACGCCCGTCTCACGCACCTGACGGTAGGCCGCCGGAGTGATGCCCATGCCGTTGGTGGCGTTCTCGGCATTGGCGATGACCAGGTCGATGGCTTCCGCGGTAACGAAGGGGCGCAGCGCCTTCTTGAGGAAGACGATACCAGCGGGCCCCACGATGTCGCCGAGGAATAGTATCCGCATCGGAGAGTGTTCGAGTTTAGCCGCGAGCCGAAGGCGAGCGCTGCGGACGCAGCGCTCGCCTTCGGCACGCGACTAAACGGTTTGAAGTTAGCGCGCGAAAACGACCGCCCCGGTTTCCCCCACCACCGTCACCATGATCAAGCCAGGGTAGTGCAACAGCTG
>JAEUIF010001130.1 GCA_016795185.1 Planctomycetia bacterium
GTGCATCCCCGCCGTCGCAGCGCCGGCGACTCCAAGCGACACGGCGGGGATCAACCCCGCCGCTCGCTGGTGATGAATCGGCGAGTGGAAGGGTGCATCCCCGCCGTCGCAGCGCCGGCGACTCCAAGCGACACGGCGGGGATCAACCCCGCCGCTCGCTGGTGATGAATCGGCGGGGATCAACCCCGCCGCTCGCTGGACCCGCCGCTCGCTTTATCGCGCGCTCAAGTGGTCGCCAGCGCTTCCACGGTACGCCGATGCGGTCCAGCCATTTCAACCTCGGCGGGTTGATCGAAACGGGTGACGAGGTGCCGCAGTTTGTGCGTGCGTGGGTCGGGCTGCAATTCCGGCACCAGTTGGTAGTCCACCCGGACATAGGACGGCAGTCCGTGATACCGCAGCGTCGAAGTAAAGCTGCGCTCGGCGCGCGCCAGGTCCACGTCGGCTCCTGGCAGGGGCACCAGGCGCACTTGCAGATGATTGCGCTCTTCCTGGATCGCTTGCCAGTCGCGGACGTTGCGGACGTAGTCGGCGGCGTTCTTGAAGATCATGGCCGTGACTTCGTGGTAGTCGCCCGGCCGCCCGACCCACAGCCGCTCCGCCGTACGCCCTTCGATATGCGCAACCCTGGGCAGGCTGCTGCCGCACGGGCAGCGGTCGTCGCCCAGCGCCAGCATGTCGCCGATCTCGTAGCGAATGATCGGCTGTACCCGGTTGAAGAGGTTCGTCAGCAGCACTTTCTTGCCCCGCTGTCCCGGAGGCACCGGCAAGTTGTCCTCATCCACCACTTCGAGAATGACCCAGTCGGCGTTGATGTGCGCGCCGCGCCCGGCCGCACAGCCTTGCGACAGAAACAGGCATTCGCCGGTGGCGTAGCTGTCCAGCACCGGGACGTGGAAGGCTCGCTGAATGCGTTGCCGAGCAGCCGTCGTCAGGGTTTCGCTGCAATTGACGACCTGGCGCAACGTGGGCGCGAACGGAAACTCCCGGGCGCGGAGCGCGAGCTTGTCCAGGATGCTCGCGTAAGCGATGATGACATGCGGCCGGCAGTCGCTCAGGCGTTCGACCACGCGCGCATCGGTCGCCTGGAAGAACTCCAGGCGGGCGAACGCCCGCGCTGCATCCGGAAAGTGTTCATAAGCCGTGCTGGATGGGTAGAAGCCCGGCTTCATGCCCACCACCGCCAGGCGGGCGGGTTCGAGCAGGCGGCGGACGCCTTCGGTCAGCGAAATATCGCTGAAGGAGTTGCCGCGCGCGAATTGCAGGGCGAAGAGCAGTTCGATCGCGTCTTGCTCCTGGACCAGCAGCATCGGCTGGCCCTGGCTGCCGGAGGTATGGCTGACCACGCACCGGCCGCGAAACAGCCGGGTGTGGTTCTCCGGATGGTCGATGAACTTCTCGATGTCGTCCCGGCGCACGGCAGGGTCCGTGACGGTGCGGTCGAAATGTTCCATCAACTCGGGCTTGGAGGTGGTCGGCAAATCGGCCAGTTCCACGCGGTCCAGGTCAAGCCCGCGATAGCGGTCGCGAAAGAACGGAGCATGCTCGGCGGCATGGCGGACCAGCTGGCGCAGTCGGCGCGTCTGCAAGTCGGCCAGGCGTGCGGGGCTTAAAGAAGCGGCGCGCCGCAGCTGCCGGCAGCGCCAGAGAAATCGCACGGTGGAGAACATAGGGCACCTCGACTGGCAACAAACGGCCCGCGGCGCAAGGGGTTCCGCATCCTCGCGCCGCGGGCCTGGATGGACAGCCAGGCAAAACGCAAATCGCGTGCCCAGGGCCGGCGGCCCGCTGGCATAGGATTTGCCTTGAAATGAGCAAGGCCCGTCCCATTCAGGCCGGATGGGAACGTGCGGCACCATCGTGGAAGCCAGCCCTTCTGCAATTGAGCAACGCAGCTTCGTTCGCGCAGTCCGCTGCGCCGCATCCGGAAGGCTGGTGCTCGCCAAGCGCACCCGTGTGCGTACTGGCTTTTCGGAGGGGAACTCATCATGGACCCGCATGCTCTCGGCAACGGTGCAGCGCTCGCCCCTGTCTTGCCGCCCCTGGACGAGCAGCCGCGCCGCCGAATACTCCTGGTCGAGGACAACGAGACGGCGCGGCAGGAACTGCAACGGCTGCTCGAAACCGATGCGCAGCTCCGGGTGGACGTCACGGCGGACGGCGCGGAAGCCTTGCAGGCCCTGGCCCGCCAGAATTACAGCATCGTCATCACCGACCTGCGCATGCCGCGCTGCGACGGCATGGAGCTGATCCGCGCCGTGCAGGAGCGTCGTTTGCCGGTGACGGTGATCGTCACCACGGGCCACGGCAGCATCGACGAGGCGGTGCAGGCCATCCGCCTGGGCGCCTACGACTTCCTCACCAAGCCCATCGATATGGCCCATCTGCGGCTGGTGCTCCAGCGGGCGCTGCGCGAACGCGCGTTGCAAGACGAGATCGCCGCCCTGCGCACCCAGCTGCAAGACCGCTATTCCTTCCAGAACGTGCTGAGCAAGAACGCCCGCATGCATGCCGTCTTCGAGCTGGTGCGCAACGTGGCGGACAGCAATACCACCGTGCTGATCGAAGGCGAGACCGGCACCGGCAAGGAACAGATCGCGCGGGCGATTCACGAATCGTCGAGCAAGCGCGCCGGGCCGCTGGTGGCCATCAACTGCGCCGCCGTGCCGGAGAACCTGCTCGAAAGCGAGTTGTTCGGCCACGAGAAGGGCGCGTTCACCAGCGCGGTGAACCGACGGCAGGGCCGCTTCGAGCTGGCCCACGGCGGGACGCTGTTTCTCGACGAGGTCGGCGACGTGCCGCTGGCCATGCAGGCCAAGCTGCTGCGCGTGTTGCAAGAACGCCGCTTCGAGCGCGTCGGCGGCACGGAAGTCATCGAGGTCGATGTGCGCGTCATCGCCGCCACCAACCGTTCGTTGCAGCGCCTGGTGAAGCAGGGCGCCTTCCGCGAAGACCTGTTCTACCGCCTGAACGTGGTCAAGATCGACTTGCCGCCGCTGCGCGAACGACCGGAGGACATTCCCCTGCTGGCCACGCACTTCGCCCAGAAGTACGCGCGGCCCGGCGAGTCGCCGAAGCAGTTCGCGCCGCGGGCGATGGAAGTGCTGCTCGGCTACTCCTGGCCCGGCAACGTGCGCGAACTGGAGAATGCGATCGAGCGCGCCTCGGTCACCTCACGGGACCAGCTCATCCAGGTGGAGAACCTGCCGCCGGAACTGCTGAACCCCGCCGGCCCGCTGCCGCCGCTTCAGGTCGATTTGACGCGGTCGCTACCGGAGTTGCTCAAGAGTGTCATAGCGAGCATCGAGCAGCAGTACATTCGCAAGGCGCTGAAGAAGGCTCACGGGCACGTCGGCCGCTGCGCCCGCATCTGCGGCCTGTCGCGCCGCAGCATCACATCGAAGATCGCCGAGTATAAGCTGGACAAGGCGGCGTTTCGGGAATGAGCGGTGCAGGCGAGGGGCGGGGTTCATACCCGCGGGATGGTGTGCAGTCGCTGGCGGTGGGGAGGCGGGGGTGAACCCCGCCG